>POCB01000209.1 GCA_002899805.1 Fervidicoccus sp. | reverse complement strand
TGCATCGGCTTCAGTGTCTGGCATGATAATAAATTTATAGAAAAAATTTTTAAACTTTGCTATTTTGAAACTCTTCCATGAAAGCTCGCGTCCTGCTCTGGATGCATAAACGAGCTCATATATGCTCTTCTCAGCGATCCGCTCCTCTCAGAAAGATTAGAAATAGTGTACTTCCCAGAGCTACAGGACAACAACAGCATCGAGGGGAGGTTCGACGTGTTCTTCTTGGAAGGCTCTGTAGTGAACAGAGAGCAGAGGGAGAAAGTAGAGGACATAAGGGAGAGGAGCAAGCTTGTGGTGGCTGTGGGAACATGTTCCACCTATGGGGGGATACAGTCCCTCAGGGACAGAACAGATATCGAAGAAGTTAAGCGTTTCGTATATCCTAGACCTGAGCTCATAGATGTGGAAGAAGACGTATATTCAGTGCAGGAAGTAATCAAGACCGACCTCGCGATACCGGGTTGCCCCATAAATGGGGACTCCTTCTTGAGAGTTGCGAGGAAGCTGGTGCTTGGAGGAGGAGAGGTCTCCATACCAGAGTCCCTATGCGCCGAGTGTAAGAGGAAGGGCATAGATTGCGTCTTCGTCAGAGGAAGATCATTCTGCATGGGCCCGATAATCTCTGCTGGGTGCGGGGCCATATGCCCGAGCTTTGGGAGGGGGTGCATTGGATGCTTCGGCCTCAGATCTGATCTTGCTCCTAGAGATATAGAGAAGTTCGCCGAGAGAGTGGAAAAGATGGGTCTGGCTAGGAGAGAGGACGTATATTCTTTCGCTATGAGATTCAGCTATGCGAAGGATAAGGATCACTTCGAAAGAATAATGAAGGGGGGAAGGCAATGAGTCTAGCTTCTCATGAAGCTCTCCTGACCAGGGTTGAGGGAGAGGGTAAGGTAAAGCTAATCTTTGGAGATAAAGGCATAGAGAGGGTTGAAGTGCATATAGTCGAGGCACCCAGATTCATTGAATATGCAATGAGGGGGAGGAAGCCAGCAGAAGTGCCAGAAATAGCCAGCAGGATCTGTGGAATATGCAGTGTATCGTATCAGATGGCGGCATCAACGGCGTTTGAACGTGGAATGGGGATAGATGTGCCCTATGAGCAGGAGAGGTTGAGGGAAGCCATATTCACTGCCGAGCATGTTAAGAGCAACGTGCTCCACATCCTTTACCTGCAGCTTCCAGATATATTGGGGGCATCATCCTCTCTGGAAGTGTTCAAGAAGGATCCCTCTCTCCATAAGATGGCTGTAGACCTGTTCATGTGGTCCAGGAAGGTCATGAGGATACTTGGAGGAAGATACCACAACGTCGTGAACGTGAGGATCTGTGGGGTCTACAGGATGCCGGAGCAGTCTGAGGTGAGGTCCCTGTCCGTTGAGGCGGAAAGGGCGATAACCAATGCGAGGAAGCTCTCGGAGTTCGTTCTAGAAAACATCGAGAGGTTCCCAAGATACGAGCAGAAGATCAGAAAAATGGCGCTGTGTGATTCTGTGGATTACCCCCTAGTTTCTAGGGAGATCTGCTATGAAGGAAGGAGATTCGATGTGAGCGAATTCGAAGATGAGGTATTGCCGGAGCAAGTGTCATATTCCAACTCACTGAGATATAGGACGAAAGCCGGAGAGATCTACGTTGTTGGACCAATCTCGAGATTCAGCACGTCTTTCTACAGCATGAGGGAGGAGGTGAGGAGGATGTTGAAATCTTTCGGTTTCTCTCCTCCCCTCAGGAACATTCACTGCAGTGTAGTTGCTAGGGCCGCCGAGCTCTATGAGTTCATACTGAGGCTCGCAGACTTCATAGATTCATATAGACCGGAGCAGGTCGAGGTCAAGGAAATAGCAATAGCTCCAGGCGTGTATTGGGGGGCAGTGGAGGCGCCAAGAGGTATATTGTACCATAGGTATAGGGTCAATGAGAGGGGAACTGTCGAAGAAGCAAACATCGTGCCTCCAACATCACAGAACCTCCTAGCTATGGAGGAATTTTCTATGGAGCATCTGAGGAAAATAGGATTGGTTGGAGGAGAAGAGCTGAGAGGCGAAATGGTAAAAGAAGTTGGGAAGGTGATAAGGCAGTTCGATCCATGCATATCTTGCTCCGTCCACTGAACTTCCTACTTCATGGCAGATAGCTCACCTTTGTTTTGATTAATGTTCAGCGTATCCTCAGGACATAAGCAGCGTTTATAGCGTGAAGGACAGCAGCGAATAGCAGGTGTCCATATCCGCCCGGAATTATGCTCCTAAGGGCACCCCCTACGAATGGAGAGGGTATCGCTGCTATGGTGGCGTAGAAGTTTATAGAAGCCATATATATGCCTCTTCTCTCACCCGTTGTCTTCTTCATGAAGTATGAGCTGTAGCTCGGGGCCCATGATGCTATGTTCAATCCGAGCAGGGCGAACGATGAAGATAGCGCTACGATGTCTCCTCCTTCCACGATTCCTACAGCCAGCATGATTGCCGATAGGGATGTCAGTATCTCCGAGAGCGACAGGAGCTTTCTAGGATCCCATCTGTCAGCCAAGATCCCCATGGGGAATTGGAAGATGAGCCAAGCTGCATTCTGGATCGAGTACAGAAGGGCGGAGCTCTGAATGGAAATGCCCTCTGAAGCTGTAAGGGCGAAGATGAGAGGCACCCAAATGTAATAGGCGAACCTATCCAGTGTGGCAAATGTTGCGAATCCCCTGAGCTCGCTTGGTATGGATGAAATCCCCCATCCTTTGTACATAACCCCGCTCTTTCCAGTTTTCATGAAGAATGAGACCAAGGCTGAGCCCACGAACATTGAGGAGGAGAACGAGAAGACTCCGAAGAAGCCGAAGGATCCCTTGAGGAGATCTCCGATGATTGGACCAAAGATCATCGCTACTGCGGTGCCGGTCATCGCAATCCCTACGACGGAGCCGGTTTTGACTCCTCCGATCTCAATAGCCAACAAGTTCCTGGCAACTGCTCCCCCTAAGAATGCTGAGTTCAATGCCAGGACGGAAAAGAAGAAAGAAACGGGTGAAATGCTGAGGAGGGCGATGACGGGGGATAGAGAGCCAACAGCGGATGTTATGAAGACAGCTCTCTCCCTTCCAACCAAGTCAGAGATCTTGCCTATGTTGAGTATGAAGAGGGCTACCAAGATGTAGGAAATGGACTCCAGCTTCGATTGGAAGGAGTAGTCTATTCCGTTATGCTCCGCATAATACCTGAGCTGATAGCTGTAGGATGAGAAAGCTAGTCCGAAGAGCGTATAAGTTGCGAACAGAAGCACCGAGTACTTCCTGAGGTCATAGTGTGAGCTTTTAAATTCGGCGTTCAAATATATCACCGCGGTGATCGGAGCTGGAGTTGAAGTTCTCGGGAAAGAGGATAAAAGTGTTCTCTGGAAAGGTCAAGTCGCCCGATGGAACGGAAACGTACAGGGAGATCGTGAGGCATCCTGGGGCAGTGGTTATCCTGGCGATCTCCGGGGGGAGTATCCTCCTGATAAAGCAGTACAGACATGCCATAGGCAAGTGGATATTCGAGCTCCCCGCAGGAACGCTGGAGGAAGGGGAGGATCCCGGTGATGCGGCAGAGAGGGAGCTGGCTGAGGAGACTGGGTACAGAGCTGGGGCGATGAAGAAGCTCATAAGTTTCTACTCATCCCCGGGGATTTCTGATGAAGTCCTGCATCTGTACCTCGCAGAAGAACTCGAAGAGGGAAGACCCAGCAGAGAACAGGGAGAGTTGATAGATAACGTCTGGATACCTCTAGAGGATGCCTTGAAAATGATAGAGAAAAATGAGATTGAAGATGCCAAAACCATTGTTTCTATCCTCTATTACGCCACGTTCCTCCGATGATGCGACTCGTGGCTGTGCTCATCGTCTTCAATTTCGAAGGGCTCACTGGCCTCTTTCAGTTCCCCTCTGAGCAGAGCATCGATCGCTTCTTGAAGCAAAGGCATCTTGTCATCTATGTTCGGATAGAAGTAGACCTTTATCCCGTTTTCCCTAAAATGATCGAAAGCTCTCCTACCCATTCCCAGAGCTATGATGCTGTCGGGCTTTTTAGATAGGATCATCTCAATGATCCCCCTTCCTCTGCCGTGCTCATGCTCCTTGAGGGGATTCTCTAAGACTTCTATCGACTCTATTTTCCCCTCTTTCAATTCAACGAAGGCAAAATAGGGGGCTCTGCCGAAGTGCGGGAAAAGGAGCAGGTCCTTTCCCCTCTTAGCCACACTTGTTGCTATCTTCAAACATCACACCTCGGGTCTCGATAGTTCAACTCCCCTTATTAATGATGATGGGGATCTCGTCGGTGTGTCTACCTCCCACCACCAGACGTCGCTCCTTTCCCTGGTCATGTTTTCTATGCTCTTGAGGAGCCTTGGGAATGAAGAAGATAGCCTTATCCTTCCAACGTTACCTACGACTTCCCCATCTTCGATTAGGAGGGCTGCATCTCTCGATACTGTCGAGAACTGACCCTCCACGTAGTTCTGGAGCCTAGTATACCAGTTGTTCATTATCAATACGCCGTTCCTGAGCTCTTCGATCATCTCTCCTTCCTTCATGTCCATTCCGCGGATTTCCAGGTTCCATGCCCTCGGCATAATCCAGCCGGCGTTCCCAGTGCTCTTCGAACCGTTTTTCGATGCAGTGGCGCCGTTGTGGAGTAGCGTCTTCAGTTTGCCATCCTCTATTATTGCTTTATCGGAAGTCTCGACCCCCTCATCATCGAATGATGCTCCTCTCGGGAGGAGAGGATCGCGTGGTCTGTCGTAGAGGGAGAATGAGTTCGATGCGACGATATCTCCAGCCTTGTATTTGGAGAGGAAAGAGTATCCCATCATCGTCGCAAGAGCGGAGGACATCATCGCGAGAATATTCATTAAATTACCCATCACCATGGGAGAGAGGATGACGTCGTACTTCCCTGGGGAGAATTCAGCTTGCTTCTTTGAGAGGTGGGCAATTTCTCCGGCCTTCCTACCAACCTCCTTCAGAGAGCTGTCATCTATCCTCGTCGATCCGAGGCTCCAGTGACCACTACCTTCCCCGGAGAACGCCCTCAGATGGAGACCTATGGAGCTCCTCTCCTCTTCCCCCTCGAACCCAGCAGTAGTGATGAGGGCCCTCCTGTAGACTTCCAGGCTGAGCGTTCCCGATACTCTGTCTACATTGCTCCTCATTGCTTCTTCCACTGCATCCTCCACGAGCGAAGCTGGGTCTTCGAGACCTCTCTTGATGCGGTCATCTACAACGTTCTGGATCCTCAACCCCTCTTTTGGCTCGGGAAGGGGGGAATATAGCTCCGATCTCTCCACTTTCTTTGCAATATTCTCCAGTTTGCCTGTCTCTTCAGCTATCCTCCTCGGATCAGATGTAGCAAGCTCCAGAACTATGAGCCTTCCGTCGAGCCCCAGCCTGAGATATGAATCTACTGTCTTCCACCTCTGCACTACAGCCGCTTCGCCATCCCATATTTTCACCAGGGCTCTGTCCCTCTCGATTACCAAGACTGCGGCATCCTGCCAGCTCCTTCCAACCGATCTGAGTATCTGAGATGCAACTTCCAGGGCGCACATATCAATCACCCAACCCCCTGATTTTCACGCTGGAGAGCCTTATGTTGGGCCCACCAAACCATACTGGAACTTCCTGATGAGGTTCCCCCTTACCGCAGGTTCCTGGAAAGAATTTCAAGTTCTTGTCCTTTGCCGTGAGCTTTCCGTAGAATTCTCCGGTCGTTATCTCCACGACCGGATTGAGAATCGGTTCAGCTATTTCCCCTTTCCTTATGATATAGGACTCCAGCCCAACATATCTCTGGTTCCACCTGATGTCATCGATGTTCCATTCCATATAGCTCTTGATATATACGCCGAATTCTATGTCCTCTATGAGCTCATCGAAGCTCATGTCCCCCGGCTCCATGTAGGTGTTGCTCATTCTCACGATCGGCTCCGATGCATAGTTCATCGCCCTCGCAGCTCCGTTGCTCTTCGTGTTCAACATATATGCCGTCTCCCTGTTCAAGAGGGGTTCCCAGATGAGCCCTTCCTTGTATAGGTATCTCGGCCTAGCGGGTACCCCCTCATCATCGAAGAGATAGAAGCCCATGCTGCCTGGAACTGTGGGATCCTCTATCACTGTAGCGAGCTCGCTCCCTATTTTCGTCCCAAACTTCTCTGGCTTCACGAAAGATTCTCCCGCCTGC
>POCB01000304.1 GCA_002899805.1 Fervidicoccus sp. | reverse complement strand
CTGATCCTCAATGACAGGCTCAAGCTCTTCGACCACGAGGACCTCATCCAAACTCGAGAGGAACTCGGCAACTGGTTCCCTTGGGAGTGGATAGGGCATCATGACCTTCATTATCTTTGCTTCCTTCGTGCCCAGAATGTTCATTGCTTCCTTCACATAGCCATAGCTCACTCCTCCAGCTATTATCCCAAGCCTCGCAGATTCTTTGCCTTCTATTTCAACGAGCCCTCTCCCTTCCTCTTTTTCAAAAGCTTCCATGATCTTCGCGTGCTCTAACTTGAGCCTCCTCGAGTTCTGAGGAAGGTTGACGAATTTCTGCGGATCCTTCTTGAACTCCCCCTTCTTCCTCTTCCCAACAGCGATTTCTTCGGGGAGATCGCCTGTAACTACTTCTCCCCTCATGTGGGAAAGTCTCGTCGTTGTCCTCAGAATGACGATGGTTCCATGCTTTTCGCTGAGCTCGAACGCTTTTCTCGTGAGCTCGAGGGCCTCCTGGGGGGACGATGGCTCGAGAGCTGGGACATTTGCGAGTCTGGCAAAGAGCCTAGTATCCTGCTCGTTCTGACTGCTCCACATGCTGGGATCATCCGCTACTACGGCGACGAAACTGCCAATTGTCCTCATGCTGGCTGAGCTCATGAGCGCATCAGCTGCGACGTTGAGACCTACGTGTTTCATGCTGGTCATCGCCCTGATTCCGCTCCACGAAGCTCCAAGACAAGACTCGAAAGCCACTTTCTCGTTGACTGAGACCTCGGCATATATCCCAGCTGCTTCCGAAACCTCGAGCATTGCATCGAGGATCTCGCTGCTCGGAGTCCCAGGGTATGCTGCAAAGAATCCCAAATTCGCCTCAAGGGCCCCCCTCACAATTGCTTCGTTTCCCAAGAGGAGGAGTTTGGATCTGTTCGGAGTTAAGAGCTGCCTAGAGCTCATTGTTGACTCTCCTCTTTGCTTTCGAGTACTCGTAGAGAGCTTTTGCTGCAATTGCAACATCTTCAGGTCTCTCATATACAGGTATCGCCTCAGCCTCGAGGACTTCCCTCGCTCTCGCGCTCACATCTCCTGCCATGAAAAGGGCAAGGATGGGTTTTCCGCCCTTGGAGCTCTTCAATGCTTCGACTATTCCTCTGGCATGCTCGTCTCTCTCTATACCAGCGAAGGTTGGCACGACGGAAATCTCGATTATCATGTCTATGCCATCATCCCTCATGAAGATCTCAGTCGCCTTTCTGTAGTCTTCCCCCCTTGCGCTTGCTATCATGTCAACTGGATTCCTGAAGGAGGCGAATGGAGGTAGAAACTTCTTGAGCTCTGCGATCGAACCTTTGGAGAGCCTTGGTACTTCCAGGCCATGCTTCTCGAGTTGGTCTGAAACCAGCACTCCCCCTCCTCCGGCATTAGTTATTATGCCAACTCTTCTCCCCTTCGGGAGTGGTTGCGAAAATGCCCTGGACATCGAGAGGGCTTCATCGATGGTCTCAGCGATGATTGCCCCAGCTTGTTTCAAGGCAGCCCCATAGACCTCCCAGGAGCCTGCAATGCTTCCGGTGTGGGAGGAGACTGCTTCGGATGCAGCAGAGCTTCTTCCCCCCTTTATAACAATTACCGGCTTCTTCTGGGTCACTTTCTCCAGAGAGCTCAATAGCTTTCTCCCATCTTTGACGCCCTCTAGATAGAGCATTATGGACTCCGTATCGCTGTCTCCAGAAAGATATTCGAGGAATTCAGAGAAGTCGAGATCTGCCATGTTGCCTAGACTCACGAACTTTGAGAAGCCTATCTTTTCCTTGACCGTCTTGTAAATGATCCCTGCCCCCAGAGCTCCGCTCTGCGAGATGAAGGCTATTTTTCCCGCCCTAGCTGGCATTATGAAGGTTGCGTTCAACCCCCTTACTGTGTTCATAACTCCTACGCAGTTCGGACCCACGATCCTCATCCCCCTCTTCCTTGCCTCCTCAACTATCTTCTTCTCAGCAGCTATCCACTGCTCCTCCCCAGTCTCCCCGAATCCAGCTGTTATCACAATGGCACCCTTAGCCCCTTTCTCTGCGCTCTCCTTCACAACATCGAAGACGTGCTGTCTGGGAACCGCGATCACAACTAGATCTATTTCATCTTCTATCTCTTGAACGCTCCTGTAGGCCTTCTTCCCCATCACCTCTCTTTCCTTCAAATTCACAGGGTAGACCCTCCCCTGGTATGTAGTGAGATTCCTGAAAATGTCGTAGCCGATCTTCAAGGGATCGTTCGAAGCTCCAACAACCGCGATGCTCTTCGGATTGAAGAGGAAATCGAGCTGCAAAGCGTATGACCTCCATAACATTATTAGCCCTAGCAGTTTAATTATTATGCTGTTGCGGTGCTTCGAGCTCCATGAGTTCAGAGAAGATCTTCGATATAAAAGTCAGTGGAGAGGCGGTCAAGCTCTCGAGGAGGTACGGGATCCTCCCCTATATGGCTGAGAGGTACTTAATGATCTTCGGGCGCGAGGAAGCCGAGCTTTTCATGGAGAGCGTCTCCAAAGGCATACCTAGGAGCATAAGATGCAATACGCTGGCAATCAAAGACTGCAGAGAGCTGGAGAAAAGGCTCGAGGAAAGGGGCCTCGTCCTGAGACCTTCTAAGATAGTCCCATATGGTTACTATGTAGAGCACAGCCCCGTCCAATTGGGGGCCACAATCGAGCACTTGTTAGGCTACTACTTCATACAGGGTGTAGGGAGCATGGCTTCAGTCATAGCCCTCTCCCCAAAGCCTGGAGAGAGAGTTGCTGACTTAGCGGCAGCTCCTGGCGGGAAGACAACACATATCGCCCAGCTGATGGAGAACAGTGGAACAGTACTGAGCGTAGAGATTGATGCGAGGAGGCTGGCAAAGTTGGTCTCAAATATAGAGAGAATGCATGTGAGAAATGCAGTTATATTAATGGGGGACATATTGAAAGCGAAAATCCCGGAAGGTGCGTTCGACAGGATCATGCTGGATGCTCCATGCACGGGAGAAGGTCTCATCGTTTACAAGAGAGAGAGGATGGTCACAAGGACGGAAGAAGATCTCAGAAAAATGAGCAACTATCAGCAGAGGCTTGTGGAGAGGAGCTTCAGGTTTCTGAAGCCAGGAGGGATAATGGCCTACGTCACATGCAGCATAGCTCCTGAAGAGAATGAGTATGTCCTTTCGAGTGTTCTTGAAAGAACAGAGGATATGGAAGTTCTCGAAACAAGGCTCCAGGGCTCAAGCAACACTCCAGGTCTGGAGGAGTTCAATGGAGTTCAGTTCGGGAAGGAAATGAGGAAATGCTTGAGGCTCTATCCTCATAGAGATGGGACTGAGGGGTTCTTCATATGTCTGATGAGGAGAAAGAACTGAGCTCTCTCAGCTGCGAGGAAGGGCGCGTTTCCCTTGAGAAGTTTCTCCGCGAGATGAATGTCAAATTGCCTCGCTGCTCTGATTTTTTCTGCAGAAGGTCTGGAAGAAAGCTATGGGTCTACTGTATAGAGGATGAGCTGAAAGAGATTGTGGCTCATCTCATAGTCGAGAGGGAGAGGATTTACCACGCGGGGTTCTTAGCAGGGTATATAGAAGAGGGTGGAAGGTTCGTTCCCTCCCTCGAATTGGGATGGGAGTTGGCCACCAGAGGGGCAGTTCCCGGAGAGCTGATTGTCATGTTGAATGAAGCTGAAGAGAAGGAGTTCATATTTGGCAGGAGCGTTCCTGTTCCAGGACTCCCCCGCAACCGGAAGGATCTTCTCCTGGTTCTGAACAAAAGGGGTGAATTCCTAGGCTGGGGGAAGGCTCTGAGGGGGTCGATTTTCCCAGTCGCAGATATCGGTTCTTATATCAGATCAAAGGACTGAGCTTTTTGGGGGAAAGCGGACCCATCTTCTCTATGAAAATGAAGTCGTGAGTGTCTTTCCTTCAACGGAAATGTTTATTTTTTGTACCTTGGGCTCCCCGAGGCAATGGGGGCTTCATGCCTTTGAGCTCTATATCCCATTGATTTCACAGCGATCTCTCGTAGGCTTTGACAAGATGCGAAACCACTTAGATGGAAATACGAAGCGATCGAAGCGAACATCCGGTGGAGAAACTGCAGATTGCCAAACCTTAATAAACTTCCTTTTCCAAATCCACCACATCTGATGAAACTTTAGCTACAGAGGTGCTGATGGGAATGCCCTTCAATGAGAAGGACTTTGTATTGGTTGAATAAACAGCCAAGGTGAAAGAGACGGGAAGTGTCGTTGACACTACCAGCTCTGAAATCGCGAAAGCAAACAACATATTTGACGAAGAGAAACTCTACGAACCGATCCTAATTGTGATAGGAGAAGGACGGGTAGTAAAAGGGCTAGAAGAGACTATAAAGGAGATGAACGAAGGAGAGGAGAAGGAAGTCGAAATCCCTCCGGAAAAGGCATACGGAGTGAGAGATCCCTCCAAGTTGAGAAGGATACCTCTGAGGGAGTTCAGGAAGGGTGAAGTTGAGCCCATCCCCGGAAGAATAGTGGAGATCAATGGTGTACCTGCTGTCATAAGGGACGTGAGTGGCGGGAGAGTCCTAGTAGACTTCAACCACCCACTCGCTGGAAAGGTTCTAGTATATAAAGTCAAAGTAGTGAAGCAACTTAAAACGGATGAGGAAAAAATCAGGGCTTTGCTGAAGAGAAGATTCAGAGCGAAAGAACCAGAAAAGTACGGCATAAGAATATCGAAAGAGGAGGGTCTCGTCGAGATTAAGGTTCCAGAACAGGAAATGCTGGGACAGGATATTCAACTGGCAAAGAGAGCACTTGCTAGGGAGATATTCGAATATATTGAAGGCATTGGCAGAGTCCTCTACGTCGAAGAAGTGGTGAAACAGAAGGAGGAGAAGATGAAGACCGAGACAGCTAAGGCAGAAGAGGCTAAAGAGGAGCAGACTCAGCAGGAAAGTTCGCAGAGTTCACCGTCCCAGTGAGAACGAAAGAATAGAGCATGCGTTTTCATAAAAATAGCCAGAATATTTTTCATCCTGAAGGGTCAATTTTTACGAGCGAATATCTAAATAAGGAAAAAAGCATTAATGAAGGCTCAGAATCCTTTGAATGTTTCTCCCTTTGCTCCGCAGACGGGGCACTTTTCCGGAGGCTCTTCACCAACATGGGTGTAGCCGCACACGGGACAAATCCACACCTTTCCCTTTAGCTCCATATCCTTGCCAGAGTCAACGCTGTTCTTTGCTTCCCTATAGAGCTGTGCATGGATCTGCTCAGCCTTATACGCATATGTGAAGCTCTGAACAGCTTCCTTCTCGTTCTGAAACTCTGCCGTTTTGATATATACAGGGTACATTTCCCTCACTTCGAACTCTTCTCCCCTTATAGCAAGTTCGAGATTCTTGCTCGTGTTTCCGGGACCTATGGGAACTCCTCCACATCCCTTAGCATCTTCGTTGTACTCTCTCAGAGCTTTGTAGTGGTTTGTCGCATGGACTTGTTCCGCATATGCTATAGCTCTGAAGAGTCTAGCGACGTTCTTATACCCTTCTTTTTCCGCTATATCGGAGAAGATCAGGTATCTCATGTGGGCCATCGATTCTCCGCTCAAAGCGGAGAGGAGGGCATCCTTAGTCATGTCTTTAACCATGTCGATCCTCCTCACAGAATTATTTTATTATAATAATTCTTCAGTCTTGTATAATATATATCTTCAAATCCAGCTGCAAGTTGAGATTTAGATTGGAAAGCCTAAATTATTGAGTTTTTCAAACAGGATTTTCATTTCCATTGAGAACTGTAGAAAAGTCGATGCTTCAGGGGATCACTCCCGTTTCCCTCGCCAACCTCTCCGCTGCCTCCCAGCTGAGCCCCCTGTCTCCCAAAATAGTATACCTCTCGGGCCTTATCTTATGAGCTATCGTAAGGGCTTCGATGATCAAGCTATCTTGTATGCCGAGCTGTTTGGCGTTTATGGGAGCACCGACCATCTTCAGGACTCTCCTTATCTTTCTCCAGTTGAGCCTATGTAGCTTGGCCATCATTATGGTCCCTACTCCAGTCTGTTCCCCGTGGAGGGCTGGCTTAGGAGCAATCTTATCTAAAGCGTGACTGAACAGGTGCTCACTTCCACTAGCGGGTCTCGTTGAACCCGCTATCCCCATGGCCACGCTGCTGTTTATGAGTGCCTCGAGGACTATCCTAGAGCCCTCAAAAGTTTCCTTCGCTATGACCTCTTTGTACCTAACGACATGCTTCGCTGAGAGGAGTGCCAGCCCAGCAGCAAAAGAACCGTAATACTCGTTCCTTATCAGATGTGCCAGCCTCCAA
>POCB01000268.1 GCA_002899805.1 Fervidicoccus sp. | reverse complement strand
CCGCTATGGCCGGCCCGGACCGTTTTATTCTTTATTTTTCAGAGGTTTTTAAAGATTCATGCCAACAGAATAGCCTTATTTTGTACCATAAGAATTCCGTGTTCTTAAGAAAAAGGAAGTTCAATAAAAAAGATCATGTGCTTTGAAAATAATCGATCGTTTTGTGATTTAAAGTTAACAATGTGGGTATTATGATTCAAATTTGCGTATATCTAAACGAATTTTTTAATATCTTTACTACTATTAATAGAAACCTAAAAGCTTACAAACAGTAATCTACCTTTAGAGGGGAGGTTAAATAAACAAGCTTTCAGAGGGTTAAATATGAATGCTGATGCGGGAAGAGGTATGATGATGCTTGAAAAAATAAAAAGAGCGAAAGCCATCGCGAGCGATGTTGACGGGACAATAACGATAGACAGGAATAGTTATTATATTCCACCAGAGGTTATAGAAGGGATGACACTTCTCAGGAAAGCTGGAATAAAACTCTTCTTTGTTTCTGCGAATGCTTTTCCAATCGTATATGGACTCGCCAGATACTTAGGAGGGGATGGTGTTGTGGCTGAAAATGGCTGCATCGTGACGGCTCTTGAAGCTGGAATAAAGAGGCCTACTGTAGCAGAGTTGTGCTCTGAATCCCACAGGGAGATTCCTAAACTAATTGCGGAAAAAATGCCTGACAAGTTCAGGGAATCATGGCAGAATGATTTTAGAAAATACGACTTTGCTCTAGAAGTTTTAGATAAAAGCATGGATGCCAAACAGATTATAAAGTCCATAAAAGATCTCTTGGAAAGGGTTGGAGTCAATGATAAGGTTGAAGTAAACTTCAGCGGATATGCTGTACATATCACACCTAAAGGAGCTGGAAAATTGAGAGGGCTGAAATATCTTTTATCATCCTTAAACATGGGAATGGAAGAAATTGTGGGCATAGGAGATAGTTACATGGATTGGGACTTTATAAGGGAGGCCGGTGTAAAAGTGGCCGTTGCCAATGCAGATTTGGAATTGAAAAAAAGAGTTGAAATAATTACAGACTTTGACAGTGGTTATGGTTTTGCTCAACTCTGTAAAACAATGGCCGAAGCGAAACTCTTGGAGAAAGAAGATTAGCTCGATAAGTTGCTTCCTTTGTTTGATGGATGTATTTCTATCAATGCGAAAAGAGCTAAGGTTATGTTTTTTTGTTTTAATAGATCTGTCATACTTTCGAATAGATTTTCTTAAAAACTGAAGCTATCTTCTTCTTCAAGCTCTCTTTGTCTTCCGCTTCTTTCAAATTCACTCCCGCTGCGTATTTGTGACCTCCTCCTCCCATAGCTTTAGCAACAAGAGAAACATCCAAAGTTTTGCTCCTTAGACTGATGCCTTTGTGGTAAACGAACACATATACGTCTGCTTTATCGCCCCTCTTCTGCTCTAAATATCCTTGAAGGTCGCCTGGGTGGATCTTTTCGCTCGGATAGAGGAAGATCACTTTCTTTTCTTCTAGAGTAGAATGCTCTGCTGTTTCAGCAGCTTTCTCCATAAGCTTGCTGTACTCTTTTTGTGCTTGTTCATAGAAAGATTGAGCCCAACTTGGCCATATATAGCCGTCTATCCAACTCTCAAGGGTCTTATATCTGATGCTCCAATCCCCCCACCTCAATATTATCCTCCATTTGGGAGTTAGCTCGTATTTGTTGGAATACGTATCGTCGTCTTCTGCGAGTCTGATCAAATCCTCTATGTGAGGTGGCAATTGATAGCCGCGAAGAACTGTTTGCCTTATCAGCTTGGATGTGCACTCGGAGCTCTGGGATAAAATAATTTCTACGTTAGAGCATTGCTTCATTATTCCGTAGGCTTCTTCGTCCCAGATGTGGTGATCTATCCAATGGATGTTCATTTGGCACTTTTTATTCTCTTTTACTATTTTTTCTGCTATTTCAGCTCCAGGATTCAAATCTGCTATATATACCTCACTAACTTTAGCTTTCTTAACCTCCTTGAAGTAATCGTATATCTTAGTAGTGCTCGAGAGTTTTATATATTCTCTGGAAACACCGAAAGCGGTTGCTAACATAGCAGCCGAAGCAATACCATCTATGTCCCAGTGAGAAATAATGCCTATCAATTCCATCATCTTACACGAATTTCTCGAATTCATATAGTAGATTACTGACATATATATTTTCCAGTTTATGAGGGAAATTCAAGAGAAATCAATCATCCTGGTAAAATTTTATAAACAGAAGAGAAAATATAGTTATTCTGTAAAAGGTGAATGTTTTGACTCTTGCAGACATTGCTAGCATTCTATTCTGGCTTATATTCTTCTTCTTGATCTTTTCTCCGACGACTCAACAGGCTAGGATAAGAGCTGCTAGGGCAAGGATATTGGCGACTCTCGAAGCAAAAACCAAGATGAAATTTATCACTTTGATTCATAGGCAAGAGAGGGTAGGAATCTTTGGAATACCTGTTTACAGATACATCGATATAGATGATAGTGAAGAGGTTTTGAGAGCAATAAGAGAAGTCCCGAAAGATGTAGGTATAGCGTTAGTTCTCCATACTCCTGGCGGTTTGGTTCTAGCAGCATCACAAATAGCCCTTGCACTCAAAAGACACCCAGGGAAAAAAGTAGTTATTATTCCACACTACGCTATGAGTGGGGGAACACTAATATCGTTGGCTGCTGACGAGATATGGATGGATAGAAATGCTGTTCTAGGTCCAGTCGATCCTCAAATACCTTTTCAGCAGTACGGAAGCCTCCCTGCACCTAGTATAGTAAAGCTGGCTAAGATGAAAGGAGATAAGGCAGAAGATATGACTCTAATAATGGCTGATGTCGCGGAAAAGGCTATAGTCGGAGTCCGTGATATAGTCTTTTACCTTTTGAAGGATAAGATGGGAGAGGAGAAGGCTAAGGAACTAGCAGAGAAGCTCACAGCAGGGCTATGGACGCATGATCACCCAATAACCTTTGAAGAGGCTAAAGAATTGGGACTTCCCGTAAAGGATGAAATCTCTCCAGAAGTCTATGAACTCATGTCTCTTTACAAACCTCCTCTTATGCAGAGGAGCGGCGTTGAGTATATACCTTGGAGCCCTCAGAAATCCACAGCGTAGCAATACCATAATATTTTGTTGAAATTATGCGAATGTTTGGAAGTAACAATCTTTTATTCGTTCTGAGTAGAAAGATAAGATTTCCAGCAGAGAATCATAAAGATTATGTGTTATGGAGAATGGATTTTCTGTCAACAGATGTATCATATGAACTACCCCTCTCACTGACGGGGACTTTCGCCCCCTTAACCCACGATAGGTTAAAGGGAAATTCTCCAGGCATTTTCTGCAGGGTCGTATGCTAGCTTTCCTCCAGAGAGGAGTTTTCTAAAGAGAGTTGCCATCTTATCTGGAAGAGATTTTGCTACTTTTGCTGAATCTCTTTCCTTTATTGCCGAAAGTTTGGATTGAAAATTATCCCAAAATTCAGGGTCAACTGCTATATATTCCCCTTCCAATTCTATGACTATTGCTCCTTCTCTCTTCAGCTTATCAAAGAAGGCTTTCGGATTCTTCAACCATGTCAGTTCGCTCTGGAAAACAACACCTTCCATGCTAAGCCTTTCTATTGCAGTACCTCCTCGTGCTGGCTTAGCCATTGTCTTTCTCTCCCCACCTCTCTCTTCTGACTCTGTTACAACTTTCTGAAAAGCTTCCTCCAACCTGTCAATCCTCTCTCTCAGCTCTGCAACTGATCGAGCAAGTTCGTCTATTTTCGCTGTGAATGGATTTACGATATCTTGAACTGCTCTTGCTATGCTCTGAACAAGTTCCTTTTCTTTTGAGACTCCTGGTTCACGTTCAGGAATTTCTTTCGTTGTTAGAGTGGGCTGAGAAAGAGGTCTCTGTTCTGACAAAGCTACATTCTTCACATAATCCGAGATACTCTCGAAGCCTTTTGAAGCAGCTTTAGTCTTTAGCAGGTTGAACTCTTCCTCAGTAAGCTTTATGCTAACTATGGGCAAAGATCACCACCGCTATGGTGGGGCAGGCAACTTCCCCCTCTCCCTGGTCTTAGCTACCTCAGCTGCTTCTCTAAGAATTGATTCTACTTCCCCCCCAGCCATAACAGGTAACGCTGTTGGTTCTCCTAGTTGGGCATATGATCCTATTTCTATTCCCATATCGTTTAGCCTCTCCTCTAACTCAGAAAACATGATAGATAGTTCAGGTGCAGCCTTTGAGAAATTCTTCTTCAAATCTGCTATTAGCGGTACTACATCTTTTGCCATGTCGACTGTTGCCTCCATATCTAATAACGTTTCAAATTTTATTCTAACTCTTTCGACAGAAACGCGCATAGATTTCATATTAGCAAGGATCCTCTTTCTTTCTGCGAGCTCAGCAGCAATTTGCATGGCAAATTCCTTACCATATAACTCATTGACTTTTATCAAATCCTGCATCTTTTCCTCTATTCCTCTCTCGAGTTTGTTTTCAATGAAGCGGAGCTTGTTTTCCATTATTCTCAACATCGCGACTGTCTTAGCAACTTTTTTCCTATCAAGTTTCTTTTTCCCAAACAACTTTTCGCACCAGAGGAAAAGCTGCCTACTCTACCTCTAATTGAATATTAAGCAATTGGATATTAAAAAACAAAACGACTTCCTTTCTCTTCTATTTTCTTAGTTTATATAGGAGGTTCTTTCTAGATACTCTTGTCGAAAGTATCCTTTCTCCTTCGAACCACTTGGCACCCAGGTAAAGCACCACTCCGAAGTAAAGGATGTTCGCAGCAAAGCTAACGATTACTGGAGCTACCCATCCCTGGAAATAAGACTTCAGAACTATCAGAGGAGTGGAAGCGGGGATGAGAGATATAGCTAATACACTAGCACTATTGAGCTGAGATAAGTCTATATACATGAGCAAAATGTATGGGATTAAAATGGGCAACCATGTATATGATGTCATAGCTTGTGCTTCTCTAACATTACTCGCTAGTGAGGAGATGAGAATAGAGGCACCCAATATGAATAAAAGAGAAAGAAGTAGTCCAATGGCTGCCTCAGCTAGGGCAGATGGGCTCAATATGTAAAGGGTTTTCACTAGTTCAACCCGGCCCCCAACTCCCGAGAGAACCGAGCTGATATAATAATAAAATCCAATTCCCATTCCAATCATACCTGCGAGTGAGAGGATGAAAGCTCCAAAGACCTTTGAAAACATTATATATGATCTCTTTATGGGGAGCGTTAAAAGTATCTCCAAAGTTTTCTCTTCTTTTTCTATCCCCATGCTAGATGCGGCAAGACTAGAAGCAATAGAGAATATCATGAGAGGCGCTACTATCAAGGCTATCGCTCCACTGAGGAGTGAGTTTATCGAGCTGAAGCTGACTTCCCTTCCCCCTAGAATGGCCGATTCGTTTAAGGAAATTATATGAAAAAGTGATGTGACGTTCAAATTCGGGTATGCTGAAGAAAGGAGCCCTGCAAGCAACTGTTGCTGGAATGCATTCACAGCCGAGTTAAGGGAAGAGAATTTAACAGTGGATGAAATGCTGAGATCCTTCACGAAGTAAAAGGTATTTACAACGGCTGTCTTTCCATGAGCCAAGCTCTCTGTAAAATTGGATGGTATCACAAGAACAGCGTCGTATATTTTGCTCTGAAAGAGAGCACCGGGATCGGTACCAACAGGATATATATTAACAGTACCATTAGAAAATGATCTAAGAAATTGGATGAAGTATCTCGAAAATTCCCCTTCATCATTGTTGATAATTGCTATCTTAAGGCCGAACGTTGTGGCCTGGACTGTCTTCTCTGTAGCATACCCCATAACAGTGCCCAAGAGAACGAATATTATGATGGGGGCAACTATCATTAAAAGAAATATCCTGGGATCCCTCAGCATCTCTCTTGTCTCTTTAGAAATCAAGGAGCGTAGTGAACTTTTCAATTTGAAATCGACCTCATAAAGGCCTCTTCAAGGTTAGAGGCATTGGTTTTTCTGATTAGTTCGAGAGGAGTTCCAACATTTACGATCTTCCCATCATGGACGAAGGCTACTCTATCGCAAAGGAATTCAATTTCGAGCATATTATGGCTACTTAATAAAATGGTAATTCCCCATTCTTTCGATTTCTTCTTGATCTCGTTCCTCAGCTGTAGCGAATAAAGTACGTCAATCCCGCTCGTAGGTTCATCGAGAATAGCGAGCTTAGGTCTTATCATCAGAGTTCTAGCAACCTGAAGTCTCCTTTTCATTCCTTTACTGTATGTTTTGATTCTCTCCTGAAGGGCGTCGCCGAGACCCGAAAGTTCGGCTCCATCGCTAACATAGTCCTCATTGACTCCATAGAGGGAAGCGATAAATTTCAAGTACTCTATTCCTGTCATATAGGGATAGGCTCCAGCATCTTCAGGAAGATAGCTTATAAGCCGTCTTACCTCTTCCGCCTGATCAACTACATCTTTTCCAAACACTTCTACTTTTCCCTTCGTTGGCTTGAGTAGGGTTGCGATTATCCTGAGCGTAGTAGTTTTTCCTGCTCCATTTGGTCCAACCAAGCCAAAGATCTCTCCTGGCATGACTTCAAAAGTTATTCCCTTTATTGCTTCTTTTTCCCCAAACCTTTTTATTAGATCTTTGCGGAGACGGCCGATGTCAAGATATACACCGCAGATCGTTAAGCAAATCTTAAATTGTTTTTAGACTTTTTGTTATTTATTATTATATATATTCGACTAAAAGTAAGATTTTCAATATTTAACATATCCATTTATCCATGAACTTGGTTCATTCGTGGCAAGTAAAGAAATTTTGGTTCTATAGCTAATGGAATCATAGCATAACTTCGATATATAAGTTATCAACTATATCTCTATATCTGTTCCTGACTGCCACATCGGTGAACGTTCCAAAGGCTGAAGCTATATCCCTCTGATTCCTTTTTTCTCCCATTATTGCTGAGGATATATAGGCTATCGCTGCTGCTACAGCTATTGGAGATTTCCCCTGAAGCATGTTTGTCTTATCTACAGCATTTGAAAGCCTATACATGAGCTTTTCCGTTCCCTTGCCCAATTTGAGTACTGTGACAAATGTAGGAACAAAATCGATTGGTCTCGAAATCCTCGCATTGATTTTTCCTCCACTTAACTCTACAATCTTCCTATAAGCATACCTTACACTTTCTTCATCTACATCGAGAATGTTAGATATATAAGAGAAAGACCTAGGTATCTTCGAAATCCTACAGGCTATATATAGGGCAGCTGCCGAGTAAGCTCTTATTTTTTCTCCTCTACCAAGCCCCGCTTCAACAACCTTCCTCATTAGAATAGATGCGTTTTCCAAAACAACCTGGGGGAGCTTAAGGGTTGATGCATTTTCTTTCAATATTGTGAGGGCGGTTATCATTCTTTTATTCTCTCTCATTCTGGTTGAAGCAATTCTCCTTCTGAGAACATACATTTTCTTCCTTTGAGAAAATTTGAGTTTCCTAATATCTGAGTCGCTTATGGTTGTCGATATTCCATAATCGTGCATAGCCTTCGTGAGGGGGGCTCCTACTCTAGACCTGATCCTCCCCTCATTATTGGGGAATTCCCTCCATTCTGGACCAGAATCAAATACATTACCAAGCACTTCCCCTGTGGATGAACATATGATTTCTCCTCTTTCTTGATCGACAATAACTTCTGTACACTTTCTTCCTGTGTTATTTTGATCCTCAAATGTTTCCGACATCATCCTTTCCTCCGGGCGTGACCAGTTTTGGTAGAACTACTTATCGAGACTTTTTTCCCAATTAGTTTTTCAATATCTATGTTCTCCCTGAGCAAGACTGCTAGTACAAAGGGAGAATCTACTCTCCCTATCACGTCCACAACCTTAGCGATCGGTCTCAAGTCTGGGGAGAGTATTATGTCACCTATATTAGGTACCCATTTTTCTCCGCCCAACCTCACAAGGAATTTCTTCTTATCGATAGTCTTCTCTACTCTCCCCTCAATTCGCATGAAAAGCCACGCCCGCAATCTTATACTTAATTTTTTGTTTTAAAATAAGTTTGGCCGGTATTACAATAGTAGCTTTAATATGAACAGTTATTTTTTTATCACATAAGAAAAGGTAATCCAGCTACAAGTAACTCGTATTACTCTGAGAAAAACTTTTATATAACCTCTGCTAATTTTTAGGTCTTAAAACTTGGTTCACTGCTCAGAAGAAGCTTTCTGTTCTCTTGATTTTTTGAGTTCTGCCGCTATCATAAGGAGAGTCTTTCTTTTGCTCCCAATTTTCCCTACAACCACTCTCTCTTTATCCTCCCACCATCTCTTAGGATATTTCTTCTGTTCCACAATTGGATTCAACCCCAAACGTTCAGCGATTAGCGTGATCTCCCTCGCCGAGGGTTTTGGTATTGATAATTGCAGAGGAACTTTTCTCCCCATTCTTCTAGAAAGATGAGAATCTAAATATGATGGGTATATGACTACTTTTTTGCCTGAAAACTTTCTAGAACTTTCCATCTATGCTGCCCTTATGATACGTCATTTGAGAAGTACGGCGTTCACGATGCCATCCTGTCCAGGTCTCGAGACTACCACTGCCTTTCCAGATTCTACTTCAATAACTGTCCCTTTCGTTATTATACCTCTTCTAGCATACTCCTTGTTACTTGGCGTCTCCAGAACTCTGAGAATCTTTTCGACTTTTACCTTGTTTTCTTTCTTGTCTATAACAACCGCTCTACTCGCTTTCCTCAGCCTTATCTTAATATTCCCTCCTCTTCCCTTCTCTATAGTCTTCTCATCTTTATCAGCAACTCTTGTCTCAACCGGGGTTCCTCCCAATAATGCCTTCCTTTTAACTTTATAGTTTCTGCTTTTTCTTCCGCCACTTGGCTTTCTTAGGTCATTTTCTTGATAAATTCCCATCTCAATCCCTCTCGATTTAATTAACTCATTCTCAAATAGGGTTTTAAAATGTTTGCAGATTGTGAGAACAAAACTTAATTCCTGTTCTTTCATAAAAAAGAATAGAAAGGTTAATCCAAAATATAAGGTACCGTGGAAGTGTTAGTATTGTCCAGAAGTGAAAAAATTCTTACTACATTAATGAAGCCTATCTATGTGCTTTATGAAAAGTATTTATGGAGTCAAATAAAGGATGGGAAAAGACCTCAACACATAGCAATTATACCGGATGGGAACAGGAGATGGGCGAAGAAGCAAGGATTAGAATATTTCATTGGACATAGAGCAGGCTACGAAAGAGCTCAAGAAGTACTTCAATGGATTTGGGATCTTGATATAAGAGCTGCGACCATTTATGTTCTTTCAACCGAAAACTGCCTCAAGCGTAGCGAAGAAGAGAAAGAAAATATTTTTAATCTGTTATCAGAAGCCTTTGTCAAATTGAAAACAGATAGGAGAATTTTCGATGCCAAGGTAAAAGTGAGAGTTATTGGAAATTACGACCTTATACCTGATAAAGTGAAAAAGCTTGCTAGAGAATTAGAGGAAGCGACCTCTAATCACAGCGAAAGAATTCTTAACATAGCTGTCTGCTACGGGGGAAGACATGAGATATTGGAAGCGATAAAATCGATCGCAATCGACTACAAAAAAGGAAAATTAGAAGTCGAAGAGATTAACGAACAACTTGTCAGCAATTACCTTCTAACAAAAGATTCGCCTGATCCTGACCTAATAATAAGAACCAGTGGAGAAGAAAGAATTAGCAATTTTCTTCTTTGGCAGAGTGCCTATTCAGAACTCTATTTCACTGATGTTTATTGGCCAGAGTTCAGAAAGATTGATCTTTGGAGAGCAATTCGTTCGTTTCAGAGAAGAAAAAGAAACTTTGGTTCTTGAGTGAGCCACCCTGTAATTATATTCGCCCACGAAAGGAAAGATATACTTCGACGGGATTGATATCAGTTTCGATTATAGAGAGACCTCTTTCAATTAAGAAGAAGATAGGTATGGTATTTCAGGATCCTAGTACAAGTCTAAATCCAAAGCAAACGATCGAGGAGATCATTTCCCTTCCTTTGAAAGTTCATATGAAAGTGAAGAACTACGAAGAATTGAGGCAGAAGATAAAAGAGCTTCTGGAAAAGTTCAGCTTCCTTCTGAGTTCATAAATAGATATCCTAGAGATTTAGGAGGGGGAGAGAGACAACTTGTAGCAATCGCCAGAGCCCTCGCCAGTGAGCCAGAGCTAATAGTACTTGACGAGCCGACTTCAGCCCTAGATGTAAGCGTTCAGGCGAAGATAATAACGACATTGAAGAAACTCCAGAGGGATTTGGGACTCACCTATGTTTTTATAACGCATGACTTGAGCCTGATGAGAAATGTAGCTGACGAAGTCGCGATAATGTACTTGGGAAAAATATATGAGATGGCTGGAGCTGAGAATTTCTTCCGCAATCCACTGCACCCCTATACAATGATGTTGCTCTCATCTATTCCTACACTCACGGAAGAGGAAGAGAGACTCAAGCCTAAAGGTATAGAGTCTAGAGGGGAGATACCAAGTGCTGTAAATCCTCCAAAAGGTTGCCGCTTTCACACAAGATGTCCATTTGCGAAGGAAGAGTGCAGAACAAAGGAACCAAAATTCGAAGATGTTGGTGGCAGAAAAGTTGCCTGCCACTTCTGGAAAGAAATAAGAGATTCGAGGATCTCCTAGCATCCTTTTAATGGATGTGCTTCTTCCATTTTCAATTTTTGTTTCACTGGTTGAAATGTTAGAAGTAGACTACCCGTACTTTTTTGCTTTGAGCGAACCTTTCAATAGTGTCTTTAAAGCTCCTGTTGCCTGCTTTTTTCTCCACATACACAGCTTCTATTCCTTCGTAGTTCTTATCAAACATCTGCAATAGAACTTTCTCGCTTATTCCTTCTTTCAGAGCATACTTTGGAGCTATATGCCCAAAACAGACATCTCTATCAAAAGTTAACTCGGAATGCCTTTCACTGTAATGGCCTCCTCCAAATCCTATGGATTTCTCGCAAATTGGAAGCTTGTTTTCTGTGAGGAGGAGGTGAGCTTCAAATATAACCTCAGCTACAAGCTCGTGGAGATCTTCTCTCTTCCACATTTCCTCATCGCTGCCAATTTCTATGAAGGAAATGGGCTTTGTAAGGCTACTCGGACCATGATGCGTTGCTTCATATGACACCTTGAATTCTCCAAGAAGGTTCCTGGATTCAGCCTTTTCTTTCAGTTTCTTCAGAAGGAAACCGTTCAGCCTAGGAAAGCTCACAGATAGCTCTTCTCCTTTTCCTCCAAGCAGAGCCTGCTTTAGAAGGTTTCCAGTAGAATGTACAGTTAGGGAAGGTATTTTAGATTCGCTCCTATGTTTGGAGAGTACAATGAATCCATCGTAGCCTCCGATTTCTTCTAGAAATTCGAACTCTACTACACTTTGAGGAAATCCCCGGACTAATTCCTCTCCAAGCATCTTTTTTAGTTTTCTAGCTATCCCGATACCAGCTAAATCCTTTTCGCTATAGACATAGAGCATTTTCATTTCTTTCGCCTCTGGGAGATGCTCCACATCTCGAACTAAGCTCTTCAAGTTGGTATTAAAGAGTCTACAAATTAGATAATAAATGATTAAGAGAGAATATTATTAAAGATGAAGTTCGGCCTGTATCTATGTGCTTAGGAATCCACCGGACTCTAAAATCTTAGTCTAGGAAGCATAAATATATCGATTATTGCGTGAGGGATGATGATAGAAGGGTTTATCGGTAGATATGGTGGAGCATATTGGATTGTTAGGAGTATTTATAACGTGGATAATAGAGTACTCGCCCTTCCTCGATATGTATGGAGAGATGGAAAGCTTTTAACAATAAAAGAACCAGAGGAATCTATCGAAATAGCTGAACTAGCTGGAGAAGACATTGTTAGTTATTCGGAATGCTTCGGAAGAAGGGTTCCACTTTTGAAAAAAGAGTCCTTCGAAGAAGTTCTGGATCCAAGATTTGGACCGTTTAATCTCCGAGGAAGAGTTGGGGGAGTTGCTGTAGAGCTTGTAGAATTATTGAGAAATGAAACAGGTAGTGAGAATGTTGGGATCACGGGGGGTCTATTATTGGGAAAACAGACAGAAGATATAGATCTCATCATTTATGGAAAGGACACTTGCGAAACGGCATATGAGATGCTTAAGAAGGGACAGATACTCAAAAGCTACTCGAAGAGTGAGGCTTTTGAACTAATACTGAGAAGAGGACAGAAATTAATTACAGAAGAGCTCATCGATAAAGAAGCACGTAAATCGTTGCAGGGTAAGTTCAGAGGAATTGATGTATATATCAGACTCGTGCCTGTACTACCAAACTCTCCAGTAGAATGCAAGAGGAGGGTCTTCAAGGTTGGAGGGGTCTGGAGATATGTAGAAGTGACAGATTCCAGTATGGGATATTTGTACCCATGCACTTATTCTGCCCTCGACCTGACAAGCGGTGAAGAAATAGTAATCTTTTCAGATAGAGGTAGATATTGTGAATTGCTAGATGAAGGAGAGAAAGCTTATGTGAAGGGGGAAATGGAAATAATATACGATGGATCTCAGAAAAAACTCGCTATCAATTTATGGAGCCAAGAACACTATTTGTTACCATCAAATACTCTTAGGTGGATGAAATGAAAGTTGTTGAAAGAGGGCGATGGAGAAAGGAGCTTCTCGGGTCCTATGTAGAGTCTCTGGTAGTCTCAAAGTATTTGGAGAATATGCCTGCTTTCCTCGGAGTAAAGCTCACAACTGAAGACTCGGGCGTAGCATTTGTATATAAAGGAACACGTCTCCATTACCTCATGACAAGAGGTCTTTTCCGAGGTGAAAACCTGTTCTTAAATTTTACCCATTCTTCTGAAGTGTTGATTAGAGCATTCATCGGAGAGGAAGTTAAAGTCAATTGGAATGAATTCCCCCCAAGAATAGAGGGAGCTCATCTCATTGTTAGAGCTTCTGTTGAAAAGCATGATAGTGGGGATCCAACAAAGGTCTATCTTAAACTGTACGAGGAATGGGTAGACGAAAGTTCCGTTTTCCCTCTTACCAGGGTCACCGGACTGGTTACAGAAGCCTTAGTAGAGCTAAGCAGACTCGGTATAGGAGACCCTGAAAATAGGGAGAGGAGCTTGAATTTTTTCAAAGAAAGGTTGATCAGAGTTTCTGGAAGAGAGGAGCTCCTCGAATTACTGAAAAAAGCTGAAGAGGAGGCAAGAAGCAAGTGGAAGGGATAGAAAGAAGAGTCAGGAGAGCTATTGCTCTTGCTATAATGCTGGAGCCAACTGGATGGGGAATTTCCGGTAACGTCTCTAGAACTAGAGATCACCCAGACAAGACGATCCAAGATTATATAGTTCTTGGATATGAGATGGGGAGCAAAGTTGTTGAAGTGGTCAAAAGAGAGAGGGGAGATGGTTCGGGCTTTCTGATTCTCGTTGAGGATATGATGAGGATGTTTCAAACCAACTTGGCTTTCGGTGAGATTTTCTTATTGTATTTGAACGCATTTGGAGCTATGAATGAGAAAAGCTTAGATATTGATACTGTAGCAGAAGGAGGAGCTAAGTTGCTCTTTTCCATGAAGTTAGAGAACTATATGAAAGCGCTCAGAGCATCATCTCCAAGTTTTATCGGGAGGTTCTCATCATCGTTGATCCCCTCCCTTACTCCTCCTCTCTCTAGAAACCGGATTGATGGGAGAGTTATGAACTTTCTCAGATTGAATCCATTCGACCCTGTCTCACTAGAAGCTTCAAGAGGTTTTCCCTTTTCAAGGTCGAATTCTAAGAGGCTTCTCAGCAACCTTTCCTGCAGAATTCCAAACTCAGAAGATATAGATTTCGTCTTCAGAAGAGCTTGTTGCACACATATCGATTTCTTGGTTTACAGGAAGAGAGGGATTGAAGCTGCTGAGCAGGCTTCAAAGGAGTGTTGTTTCGAAAAAACTGAGGAATCTATTGGCTCAATTTCCGACCTTGTCGCACTGACGCTCTTTTACTATTTTCTCAATTGCAGTGGGGGAAGTTAGAGAAATGTCAAAGAAGACCTTGAGAGATTTTTGGAAAGAGAGTGAAAAAACTGAGGAGGGTTTCGACAGTTGCTATGAACTGGAAGAGAAAATCGGCAAAATAGAGGAGAAGTTGGAGAAGATCGAGAAAAGGTTGGAGAAGATCGAAGACTTACTGGAAAAGATGGGAGAAAGAGAAGGAGAAAAAGCTATAGGAATAAAGGAAATTGAGGATGCCATGAGGATTCTGAAGGAAAGAGGATTCATAAGAGAGAGCGTTGATCTATCCAAAACAAGACGCAGGAAGGATATAGTGGAAAGGCTCAAGGGGCTTGGGGCAATAGAGATCAGGGGGAGCAGCGACACATATATAGTTCATCCGAGAAAATTCGAGGAATTCTTGAAAAATATTGAAGAGATGCGAGAAAGCGATCCTGTTGTAGTCGGGGATAAACTGGGGGAGATGAAGGATCTTTTTAATGAAATGGTTAGAGCTGGTCTTGTGTATTTCGATGTGAAGGAAAGAAAATGGAAAACGGTTGGTTAGAAAGGTTCAGGACTCATTTCCCTATATAGAAAAAGAGATATGCCCTTGAAACGGGGATCTTTCTTCAATTTCCAAAGAAGCTCTTCATCGTCTTCATGAATTTCACAAATTTTCCACCTTTCGGCTATCTCTCCTAAGATCTTCAGCTTCCATTCCCTGACCTCAATTTCTTCATTCCTGAAAATGAAGCGACTGACCAGCTTTGTATCCAATCCTTTCTCAGAAAGCTCCAATAGAACTTTCATCCTTTCCGCATTTCTCCTTCCTGTAAGAACAAACACCCTCCCTTTCTTAGCTCTGTCCTCTAGCAACTCGATGCCTTTGTTCTTCAAACCTCTCTTTCTTATAGACCCCAAAAAAGCCTCTTCTTCATCCAAAAGCACTCCATCTATATCGAATACGAAGATGCAATAGCTCATTGCACCACCTCGGGGATTACGAAGATGTCTTCCCCATCTTCTGAGACCAACTCCGCTGCTTTCCCGAGTAACAACATCGAACCAACGAGGCAACAGGCAGCAGCATCCGCATCATCTCCCCTGAGATGAATTCCCAATATCTTTTCGACCATTTCTTCCGTATTAGAGAAACCAAGGAGTTTCGCCGCACTCCATGGATGCGTTTCAAAAACAATAGCATTTTTCAAGAGATTTTTGATTCTCATGGATAGCCTAGATCCAGTTTCAGCTAGTTTCTTCATTGGTTCCATGGAAATGGGGAGGACCTTGCATCCCAGGCTTAGTGCGAGCCTGTCTAAGTCTCGGAAACCTGATTCTTCATTCAAGGACAGAGGTGCATCGATCGCTACCAATAGATAATCGTAATCTTCACTCTTTGAAAGAATGACTGATAGAATTGCTTCTTCCCCGTCGACTTTTACCAACTGAAGTTTCTTCTCATTCCAGCTATGAAGGCATATCGAAGAAGGTCTATTGAGAGAAAGGTCGATACCAAAGACCATAATTTTTTCTGTAACAAGATTAAGGTTTCTATTTTTCCCTAGGTCTGAGTTCATCTATGGGTGCCCTCTCGATGGGTTCAAGGTACTTTCTAAGGATCTTAGGGACTATCACCCTTCCATCGGGCTCCTGAAAGTTCTCCAAGATTGCTGTGATAGCTCTGGATGTAGGTATCCCTGTACCGTTCAATGTGTGCAGGTACTCTCTCTTTCCATCTGAGGCTCTCAGGTACGTCAAGTTAGCCCTGAAGGCCTGCCAATCAAGTACCTGACTGATGCTGGCGATCTCTCTATATTTGCCCTGAGCAGGATACCATACCTCTATATCGTATTTCTTGGCAGCAGGTAAACCAAGCTCACCGCTTACAACATTAACTACTCTATATGGCAGCTCCAGCCCCTTCAATATTCCTTCCGTATTGTCAACCATTTCGTCCAAGTATTTCCAGCTGTCGCTTGGGTGAGCAAAAACAAATTGTTCTATCTTATGGAACTGGTGAACTCTGAATATGCCTTTTATATCTCTGTTGCCAGCTCCGGCCTCCTTTCTGAAACAAGGGCTCCATCCAACTAGCTTCAATGGCAAATCCTGCTCTCTCAAGGGATTTTCATAAGCGAGAGCCATCAATGGGTGCTCAGCAGTGCCTATTAGATTCAGATCCTCCCCCTCTATCTTATATATCATATCTTTGAATGAGGAATAGTCTATGGCTCCCTCAAGGACCTCTGTCCTCAACATATAAGGAGGGATTACGGGAGTATACCCTTTTTTCGTCAACAAATCGAGGGCATACATGCTGATTGCGAAGTCGAGCCAAACAATGTCTCCTATCAAATAGTAGAATCTTGACCCTGCTACCTTGGCTGCCTGGAGAGTATCCCCCATCTTGAGAACCTTCTCTAGAATATCCGCATGTCCTATGAGCTCCTTACCTTCGATTAACTCATAGTCAACGTTGAACCCCCACTTTCTAGTCTGGTTGAAGAAATCATCGAGTTTTTCTCTGAGCACTTTCGGTTTTCCCCAGAACCTCACAGGAACATTTTCTTCATCTGAAAATCCTATAGGAACATCGTCTGCCAATATATTGGGAAGCTTCTTCATAGCATCTCTCCATTTCATTTCCGCTTGTGACACTTCGTTTTCCTTAGCAATGAGGATATCTTCAAGCTCCTTAGCTTTCCTCAGGAGCTCTTTCTTCTCTTCATCGCTCTTTGCCTTTGATATGCTCCTGCTCAGTTGGTTGTGATCTCTCCTGAGCTGCTCCACTTCCTTCACGAGATCTCTATATCTTTTGTCTATTTCAATGGCTTCATTCACAATTGAAGCGTCTAGTCCCCTCTTCTTAACCATTTCAATATATTTATCAGGAAAGCTCCTTATCATCTCAATAACTGTCCATTTTGGCATAATATTCCCCTCTATTTTGGAAACATATAACCATCTTTTTCCTTTGGTTAAGAACAAAATTAATGGATTGCGCAGTTATTTAATAGTTTTCTGACGGCTAGACGAGAGATCCGTAAACTACCCCACTATCACGGATGGGGTCTCCGGTGATTGAAAATGAAAGCAGAGCCGCGGCCGGGATTTGAACCCGGGACCTCTGCCTTACCAGGGCAGCGCTCCACCAGGGCTGAGCTACCGCGGCATCTTCGCATTAGGATTAGAGTGCCTCCTAATTACCTTTTCGCTCTCTCCATAGTTTTAAAAAAGTGAAATAAATAAAATTCTCGACGCATATAGAGAAGGCTAAGGTGTCGATAATGACGAAAATCTACGGAATTGAAGGTTTAAGGGTTCTAGTTACAGCATCTACAAGGGGTATTGGCTTCGGAATAGCGAAGGTTTTGCTGGAAAATGGAGCCAAGGTTATGATCAATGGAAGGAGTAAAGAGGGAGTTTTGAAATCGCTCGAGAGGCTTCGCGCATTGGGTGAGGGAAGGAGTTACGGAATAGCAGCTGATATTGCCGTGAAAGAAGATGCTGTCAGACTGGTAAGAGAAGCAGCGAGCACCCTTGGAGGATTAGATTCTCTGGTATATGTCACGGGGCCTCCAAAGCCTGGCTATTTCTCAGAACTGAATTACAATGATTGGGAAGATGGAATAAGGCTACTTGTGAGCTCAGCAATAACGCTGGCCAAGGAATCGATAGCGTTCTTGAAGGAATCCAGCAACCCTTCAATGGTTTTTTTGACCAGCATAGCAGTTAAGGAACCGATACCAAATATCGCCCTTTCCAACGTGCTTAGAATATCCGTACATGGATTGGTCAAGACTCTATCCAGAGAGCTCGCTCCAATGGGTATAAGAGTGAATGCCGTTCTTCCAGGACACATAGAGACTGAGAGATCTGTCCAGCTAGCTGCTGACAAAGCAAGCAGGGAGAAGAGAAGCGTAGAAGAAGTACTGAGGGAGATGGCTTCAGATATTCCAATGAAGCGTTTGGGAAAACCGGAAGAAGTGGGATATGCCGTTGCTTTTCTGGTAAGTCCACTAGCATCATATATAACTGGAGCGTTCTTGCCTGTAGATGGGGGGATCCTCAGATCTGTATAGAAATAACTGCCAGTGAAAAGTATTATAGGATAGGAAGTTGAAAAGTGGAAAAGAAGTACTGTAGATATTGAAAAAGCCTGGTGCTATTGATGAATATGTATAGAGGGTTTGGTCTATCTCTTCTCCTAGCTTCAGTCATTATAGCAACCTTCTCCTATTTCGTGATTGGATTGGTGGCACTGGCAGCTGCTTTCGTAGGTCTCTCAATCGTTGGAGCATCTATGTTTTTGACTCCAGAGAATGGAGAAACTTCCGAGGGAGAAAGATTCATTCTCCTTTCTTGGCTGGAAACTGTCTCTTCTATAATGGAAGCATTGAGGATAGGCTCTTTTAATATGTTTTTGGAGCAAGGAGACTCGGTTTTTGTTATTGTATCTGGAAAAGAGATCGGTGATACCCTGCCTAATATCACCTCCGGTGGTATAGCTTGGGTTGGGGGGTCTCCCGCATTAGTGCTTAAATCACCTATTAGAAGAAATATGCTTGAGGCGGGAAATGTCTGTTCTTCAGCTGATGCTATGCTAGTCGAAAAATACAACTTGGCTGACAGAATAGAATGCTACGAATTGGGAGATACTGTTTCAGCAAAAATCTACGGATCCCTTGTAAGGGATCCTAGAAGGGCTTTTTCGGCATTTGGAGGCACGTATGGAATGATCCTCGGCTCTATAGTTGCCTTCCTGAAAGGGAAATCAAGGGTAGAATACGTGGAAGAGGGCGGAGATTATATACTAATCAAGGTGAAGTCCTCTTGATAGGGAGAGATTACATCTTCAATACTCTTCTCTCTCTTTTCATAGCTATTTCATGCTTCTTTCTGGCATATGTAGGGGAGAGCAGAATCGATGCGTACATGTCTGTATTTGTGCTCGATTATATGGTTCTCAAGGCTGTAATCAGACCAAGAAGGATCGGAAGAGACTGGCTCATGATAGTTCTGCTACTGATTTTCTCATTTACTGTTGCCTTCAGAATCGCTGAGGTGATTGGTTGAAGAGCCTTTGGATAGTATTCATGCTTTCATTGATTTTCGTTGGATTAACAGCAGAGGGTATAACCTATCCGAGGCAAGTCGACCCTTCAAAGGTAAAGGAAGAGTGGGACCCATTGCTTCTCATTCCACTCTTTTCGTCTTTTTCTAATTCAGTTTATACTGGAAATTATGCAGCAGCTCAGGAAAATATTACCAATATTCTCATTTCTTATCTTCCCGAGTCATACAGGAATGTTTTAGAGAGAGGGGCAAGTTTGATGCAGCAACTTCTGGGGCAACTCAATCAAACGGAAGCTTTGATCAACCAAACGGAGACTTCGATCAATCAGTCCATGTTCCCAGAAGCTAGAAAAGCGATTTCTGAAGCGAGAGTACAGCTCAGTTATGCTAACATTACATATGTTTCACTGCTAGATGCTATATCAGTCCTTCCTCTAGGAGCGAATAGGCTTTCCCAGTCGCTCTCTGGAATTGCTGAGAAGATCCAATTACTGAGCTTAACTTTGAACGAACTCGAAAAGATTGCGAATAGTGAGCCTTTCATCGAGACAACAATTTCGATAACAGCTGAACCTTTGGTTGTTCGGTGGGGACACTACTTAGAGATAAAAGGTAGATTGTCTGCGAGTGGTGGCGATCCCCTACCAGGAAGAACGGTTGAAGTTCATGTTGGAGATTTGATTATCAGTACTGTTACGGGGGAAGGAGGATATTACGATATTGCATATAACATAACATCATATTCTTCACAGCTAGCGGTATATGCTGAATATATACCAGTTGGCGATGACGTCTTTACATACAGGTACTCGAAGAGCGATATATTAAATGTAAGCGTCATATATGTCACTCCGAAGATTTCAGTCAATTTGAACGGAACAAGCTATTTGCCGGGAGAGACCATAATGCTAAAAATAACTTCTTACATTCAAACTGAGGTTCCCTTCTCTGTAATCTCGGCAATTGGTAACTACACGGGAACTCTCTATAATGAGACCGAAGTGGATTTGAAGGTTCCCTCTTATATTGAGGATGGAGTGTACACCATCAATGTGATAACTCCTCCAGTGGGAGATATCGCTCCATTTGTCTGGAGTACCAATTTGACTGTGCATAGGCTTAATCTTTCGTTATCTTTTGTTCTGCCACAGAGGTTGATTTCCGGGAAGACTTATATCATGAATGTGGAAACTCCGGTTCCATGCAATTTGTCGGTTTCTTCCAGCGCTGGAGAAGCCAAAGTTGAGGGGTCCACCATAATTCTCCAAGTACCTCTACTTTATTTTGGAAAGTCAATGAATGTAATAATCCTCGCGGTACCAGCTGATCCTTCGTATTCTCCAGTAATAATAACTTCATCTGCTGAAGTTATCAACCCCATTCCTATCGCTGTTTCTATAACCTTGGGAGCAGTGGCGCTCTTGTACATCGCAAAGAAGCTCCTAGCCGTCTCAAAAGAGATAGCAGCTCCAAAATTGCCTTCAATACCTCTGAGCACAGAAGAGGAAGAAAGTAGTGTGATGGGGGGAATTTATTCTCAGATCCGCAGGTTATATGGAATAAGGATGGAGCCCTGGATGACCTACAGAGAGTACTTGAACAAATTAGCGGAGAGGGCAGAGGAAGAAATAGTATATCTTTTGAAAGATATACTATACAAGCTAGAGAGATTTCTGTACGGAGGAAGAGAATACTCTTCATTGCTCAGAGTTGCTGAGGAGAGGGCGCGTCTCTTATATAGAAAACTTAAGTCAATGATAGGTGGCAAAAAATGAAACAATATTTGGTTTTTGGGCTGATTTTCGCTATTGCTGTCGTGCTGCTCATCGTAGCTGAGGTACCATCGAAAGATGATTTCTCTCCAGACAACCCGCTCTTCAATGGTCTTTCTCAAGCATCCAAAATAGCTGATATACAGACGGTTACCATAGGCTCTCTCGGTTCTCTACCACCGAATTCTACACTGTTCATAATTGGACCAGACAAAGCGTTCACAGAAAAACAGGCAGATGAAATCAGAGGTTTCCTTGAAAGAGGAGGAAGTGCGGTAGTTATGGATGACTTTGGAACTGCGAATTCGCTCCTCATGATGCTCACAGTGAACACAAGGCTAAATGGAAGCTTACTAATGGATCCCCTATATATGTACAGAAATCCTGCTCTACCTTTGGTCAGATTCGATTTGAAAGGCGAAGAAATGAACGTTTACTTCAATTATGCCACAGTACTGGAAGGTACTGACGATGGAAAGTGTATCGCCTACAGCTCCCCTTTTAGCTTTCTTGATTTGAATGGCAATGGAAAAAAAGATCCTGAAGAGCCGTATGGACCCTTCTGTGTAGCTGAGTCTTTAAAAAACTTCCAAGGGAGGCTCATCGTGATTTCTGATTCAAGTGTATTCATAAATTCTATGTTGGATAAGGGGGACAATGAGAAGCTCTTGGATGCATTGGTGGGCAACGGAAGAGCCTTTCTCCTTACTGGGCTTTGGAATCAGAGCGAATATACTCTAATAAGATCTTCCATTTCAGGAGGATTTTCAGCATTGATGAATACCTGGCTGCTCTATCCTTTCGCTCTCGCCCTGTTATTTGTTGGCATGGAGGTGGGAAGCATTTTATATATACATCTACAGATGAAGAGTAGGAAAGGATATTCCCAAGAAGATATCGAAGCGATACTCAGGAGACATCCTGAGTGGAAAAGAGAGGAAATCGAGGAGCTTTTGGAGGAGATGAAAAAGTGACGTCTCGAGATCTCAGAGAGAGATTGAAGAGTGTAATAGAAGAAATTGGGAAATATATAGTTGGACAGGAGGATCTATTCAGATTGCTTGCCGTTTCCCTTCTCAGTGGAGGGCATCTACTCCTTAGGGGACCAACTGGAACTGCGAAGACTCTGACTTCCAGGCTTCTAGCAATGTCTATAGGTGGAACATTCAAGAGGATCCAGATGACTTCGGACATGCTTCCAAGTGACCTCATTGGTTCGATTTTCTATGACCTGGGAAGGTGGGAATGGTCCTTTAGGGAGGGTCCCCTGTTCGCGAACGTCGTGCTCATAGACGAGCTAAACAGAGCTTCGCCGAGGACACAAGCAGCTCTCCTCGAGGCAATGCAGGAGGGGAAAGTAAGCGTGGAGGGACAGACAAGAGAGCTGCCGAAGCCTCTGCTGGTCGTCGCCACTGAGATAGCATATTTGGAGGAACCCGGTACTTTTCCCCTGACCTTCACCGTAACCGATAGATTTGCTTTTTCATATATGATGAGATACCCAGATATTTCAGCAGAGGAGATGATACTCGAAAGAGTAGACTTGATAGATAATGCGATATATGGAAGAGGAATAGAGCCAGTGCTTTCCCCCGAGGAAGTCAGCATTTTGCAGGGTGAAGTGAGGAAGATTTTTGTTAGTGATAAGGTGAGGCATTACATAGCTTCGTTACTCTCCTACTTCAGAGGGAGCAAAGATCTTCTCGCCCCGCCGAGCACAAGGGCTTCCATATGGATGCTCAAAGGATCCAGGGCCCTCGCATATATGGAGGGAATGGAGTTCGTCCTGCCAGATCACGTGAAAGCAATAGCTCCATATGTACTTAGGCACAGGATCTTTTTGAAGCCAGAGGTTTCCCTCAGTGGAAAAAAGCAGGATGACGTCATTGAGGAAGCGTTGAAAAAAGTAGAGGTGCCGAAGGTTTGAGTATGAAGCCCGGCAGGGGGCTGCTTCCTATAGCAATTTCCGTTCTTCTTTTATTGCCACTTCTATCGAGAGGAGACTTATTTGTCGATCTCCTGTTCTTTCTTTTGGTCTCGATTCTGATCTCATCTTTCTTACATGCGATATACCTGAAAAAAGCTGAATGTGTTATATTGGAAGACACGGAAAAAGTGAGAGAAGTCCTGGTAACAGAGGAGCTTCGAGAAATTTTGACCTTGAGTGGTTGTGGGCATGTCTCGGAAATCTTGCTTCCCAGCTGGGCAAAAGCACAACGGGTTGAGGAAAGCGATGGCAAAGTTAACATACATATTGTATATTCTTTTCCCTCCTCTGGTAAATATACTATGGGTAGCCTCAAGGTTTTAGTCTCATCCATCATTGATGTTCTGAGGATTGGGAAAGAAGTGAGTGTCAAGAGATCCTTCAAAGTAAGACCCGAATCTTCATTTTGGCTACTCAGGGCACTATCCTTTCTTGGAATAGGAGCAACTAGAGGAAAAGAAGCAACAATGGGGGGTGAAGGAGGCTTCATGTGGGGAGCTTTCTTCTCTTCTCTCATATTCGGACGAAAAGGTGAGGAGTTCTTTGGAGTAAGGCCTATGCTCCCGGAAGATAACCCAAAAATGATCGACTGGAAGTCTTCGCTCAGATCGCTTCAGCTCTCCGTGAAAGAGTACAAGTCTTCTCCTCAAGATTTGGGAACCACAATTATAGCAGACTACAGATGTAGTGGTTCCAGGACTTGCGATTCAATAGCTTCATCATTGATTTCCCTAGGGCTTTTTCTCGCGGAATCAGGATACCCTTCTCCCCTTCTGCTCGAACTTCCCGAAAGGAGAACTCTGAAATTTTCAGACTCGAAAAAGTTGCTTTCGTACCTTCTCGAAAAAGTAATTGAAAGGAATTTAGTCTATTTAGATGAAGCAGAGCTCTATGAGCTAACTGCCCCCATGACTTTGGAAGAAATAAGAAAAATTCTCTCGGATCTTTACAAAGAAGGGATGCAAAAAGTTTACGGTAACCCATATCAATGGGAGATTTTCGTTTCTCCAAGTCAGGTCATGGTCACCTCGATCCTGCATGACCCTCTGACTCCCATAGATATAGCTTCGGAATCATCGTCGAAAGGTTATGCTCTTAATATTATAGCGCCGAGCAAACCTTGGATCGATGCTAGGGAACTTGAGGTGGCTTATGTAGCCAAAAGAAGCTACGAGTTGACTGTGGAAAAGCTGAGATCGCTCGGAGCACGCGTTATCGAATGGAGGTGGAAAAAGAGTGAGATCCAGAATTGAATGGGTATTCCTTTTCGCTTTAATCATGACTTTGCTTCCATCGATTTCTGTTTCTGCTCAGGAAAACCCTCAGGATCCCTTTCCAGCCGTTCTGAACAAACTCGTTTATTTGAACTCTATGAATGTCAATGTGACATCTTTAGTAGATAATTTGAACAAGGCCCTTATTCTATATCAGAATGGAAATATTTCCCAAGCTATTGAAATAATAAACCAAATTGATAGTAACGCCACCTTATTGATGAACCAGGCAGAAAGCATACATTATAAACATCTGGTTGAGAAGTATTCGGAAGTGGCGATTCTGCTCTCAATACCCATCGTAATATATTTCCTGCTTCCAAGAGCATATGCCTACTACTGGTTCGTTTCGAGAAAAAGATGGAAGGTGAGGGAGAAGTGACTTTCCTCGACGATGAAGAAGTTTTTGCTGTTATAATAGCTATTGCAGTGGTTGGATCGGTTCTCGGAGCAGCCATGATACTGAGGTCCTCATCAGGGGAAAAGTTTGGAGCCATTGGGCTTCTGAATGATCAATGCAAGATCGGTAACTATCCTGCTGCAGCCGTAAATGGGAGTGAAGTAAACCTGTGCCTCTTTGTCTATAATCATTACGGTGAACCGACTTACTTTAAAGTTGAGTACAAAATCGGTGACAATTCTACGCTACCAACCAACAGTACAGCTTCTCCCTTGCATGAGCTGAAGGAGTGGAGGGTAATATTGAATAACAATGAAAACGCTACTTTTCCCATAAGCGTACCTGTCTATGCAGCTGTTGGAACGGGAGAAGAAAAGGCTCTCATCTTCGAGCTGTGGATTTACAACCTCAGCGATCAATCATGGGAGTATTCGGGTCTTTGGACAGATTTGTACATAAATATCACCGGGGTAAGATAGAGGATGGAGGAAACTTTAGAGGAATATGTAAAAAAGCTGGCTAAAGGGAAAAGGGCAGGCTACAGGGAGATAAAGATCGTTATGGACAAAGTGAGAAGAGGAGAGCTTATGCTGGAGGATCCTATACCTCCAGGAAACTTTCGAGAGTACCTTTTCACTCCTTCCTATTCCGCATGGTTGTGGACTTCTATAACTATACTCGTCATATCTCTATTCATTATAGCTTTGTCTTCCTTTCTCCAATTTCTGCTACCGCTAAGATACATCCTTGGAAGCATATTCGTTCTATTCTTGCCGGGCTATGCTCTCATAGAAGCTCTCTATCCTCTCGAAACCGACCTTTCCCCACTGGAAAGGTTAGCGCTCAGCATCGGTTTATCTCTAGCTTTAGTCCCTCTACTTGGTTTACTGTTGAACTATACACCCTGGGGGATCAGATTAAATCCCGTAGCAATATCTCTCTCTCTTCTGACTCTATTGATGCTCCTACTTGCTTCCTGGAGGAAGTATTCAGCTCTGCGCATATTTTATGCGGGTGAAGACAAAAAGAAGAATTCAGCTTTCTCTCATCTCTCTGGATAGGCTCTCAATCATCTTCTTTAGCCTTATTTCCATCCTCTTCAGGTAGAGCGAAAGTATGCCTAACAAAAAGGCAATGAAGCCTGATGATGTTATAGTTATTGCTGCTATACCTTTTACGTAGTAATTGATATCATATAGAAAATAATAGTAGGCTACATACGCACCGATCAAGATGCCTGGAATGAGGAGAACGCTGGAAAGGAAAAAGATGAACGAAACAGGGCTATATCTCCAGGCTAATCTAATTATGTCTCTACCTATAAGTATCCCATGCCATACTTTCAGCTTCTTCTCGCCTAGCCTGCTTCTATATTCGATTGGAACCTCACAAACTTTCTCTCCAACACCGGTGAAATAGGAAACTAGCTCTGCCTCAATGCTGAAGCCTTTCATTTCGAAAAGAGAGCCCTTCAGCTTTTCCCTATCAATTAGATACATTCCAGTGAGGATATCGTTGAGCCCTACGCCAAAGTAAAAGTTGAAGATTCTGTTCAAAATCCAGTTGCCGAATCTGTTCAAGATCCCTATATTTTCTCTACCCTCTCTTCTCACTCCCAAAACAAGTCCGCACTCTTCCTTCCTCGCTTTCTCTAAAAGCTCTGGGATGTGCTTAGCTGGATAAGTTCCATCTCCATCCATGACTAATGCGTACTTAGTATCGGCTTCTTCGAGCCCTTGTTTAACAGCATCAGCCTTACCATCTCCTTTTTGCTGAATAACTTTTGCTCCCAGCTCTTTTGCGAGCTCGGGAGTCCCATCTTTGCTATTCCCATCTACTACAATTATTCTGTTGGGCTTTATACCAACTCCCTTGACCTCTTCAATAACTCTGGATATCCCTTCTCTCTCGTTCTTTGTCGGTATTATAACTGTAACTTCGTCGAGCACGTCTTCCGTTCCCCATTTCTCTATAGATTTAAAAAATATTTATGCTTCTTTCCACTTTTTCTCCAATTTTCCCTTCTCGAGATGGTATTCTTCCCATCCAGCTTTTCCAGAACCCTCGAGCTCAGTAGTTGATATTATGATCCCCGCATGGTTCTTCGTCATATAGGACTCTAGAACTTCGAACACTCTATCCGAATTGTCTTCATCTAAGAAGCTAGTAGGCTCATCGGCAATTATCACTTTCGGATTAGAAATAAGAGCTCTCGCTATAAGAGCTCTCTGCTTTTGTCCTCCCGAAAGTTCTTTAGGCTTTCTCTCCGCCAGCGATGCGATACCAAGCGACTCCATGAGTTCTCTCGCCCTCTCATCCGCTTCATCTTCTTTCCATTTCCTGACTATAAGTGGAAGGACGATATTTTCCCTTATGCTGAGGTCATCGATTAAATCGGGGAATTGGGGGATATAAGAAATCTCTCTTCTCAACTCATCACGTTTTTTGGGATTTTCTTTCCAGACGTCTACACCCCTGTATATAACCTCACCACCAAGTGGTCTTTTCAGTAGTGCTGCGATCTTCAAAAGTGTGGTCTTCCCCACTCCACTTCTACCGCGTACTACTACTGCCTTCCCTTCTTCGAGAGAGAGATTTACTCTCTCGAGAACTATCTCCTTCCCATATTTCGAAGTTACACCTACCAATTCAAGAAGTTTTTCCAACGAATAAACTCACCCCTCCATTTGAATAGACGAGAGAGGAACTAGAGCTCAACTTCGCTAAAATTTGGTCCCCTATCCTCAGAGTTTTGCCAGTATCCAAAAGCATTCCTCTTTCCGTCATGTAATCTGAAATCAAAATATTCCCTCCAGTGGTGAGATTCCAGGTAGAAGTCCGAATACCGAGAAATGAGTTAAATAAGTAACTCATCTTAACATCGGTACTTACACACTGTAAACCTATGTTTCGGAGCTGTTGACCAGAGGTGAGCTCGCTTTCACTGAAAGTCCAAAATCCACCGGGAGATTCGGCTATTCCAAGCTGAACTGAAAAAAACGTAAAAAGCATGATTATGCTATAACAAAGCACCAACAAGAAAATTACCTTTTTCTCATTCTTTCCAAGTCCGGCAACAAGCGCTATAGCTAGTGGTATTATGAGGAATGTGGACAGCCTGCCAAGCAAGTCCACTTTAATTGGGATATTTTCATAAATTGTGAAGATCATGATGGACCCCACTGCCGAAAAAAGTAACCAGGGGATCATCCCTTCTATATTCTGAGAATAACTGAGAGCTGAAGCTAAAAACAAGAGAGAAAATGAGAGCGAAATGGCGTACCAAGTCCATTCTTCCCCAAAGAATCCCAAGTCATTAGATAAGTATACTGATAAGATTGAAAGAGGTATCGCTGTGAAAGCAGCAGGCTTGAAGAACCTCAATAATTTTTCGCTTTTTTCAAATGAGCTGTAGAGAATAACAGTCAACAAGGAAAATAGGGTTGTCCACGTAACAAGCGATGCTCCTAGATAAAAGCTTGCCACACTAAGCGTGCTCAATCTTCCCAGAAAGAAATATTGAAGAAATGCAGGCAAAAGTGAGATGGCAAGAAGTATCGAGAAGCGAAGAGGATCTATTGGTCTGTATTGGAGAAGCGAAATGAGGCTCCAGGAAAAGATCGCCCATAATGACACGATGAGAACCAGAGTAGTTAAATGATGAGTTATAGCTAGAGCAGATGAAGATAGTAAAGCTATGAAGTAGCTCATATTGTCTCCCTTTTCCTTAAGCACTGCATAGAGGGCTGTGCCAAACAAAGGATATGCCACTCCTTCCTTCACGAGACCAATGCTCATTAAGATCATACTTGTTGTGGTTCCCACTACTAAAGCTATAGTTAAGGTGCTGTGCTTCCTATAAAGGCTAGCTGAGATAGCTGAAAGTATCAGAATAAAATCGATGAATGAAATTATTGGGAAGAGAGAAGCTGAAATCAAGATGTTTAATCCACTACTCAGAGAGAAGATGGAAGCTGAAATACTTGCCCCTGGCCAAAAGTTATTGTAACCATCGAATTCTCCGCTGAAAAGGCTTATTGGAGATCTCTCTGTGAAGACATATGCGTCTCGTACGACACCTGCTGAGTCAATAGAAAGAGAGAACCCGTGCTCTATGAAGGGAATTGCTCTTATCAGCAAGATAAAGGATATGATTGCCACAGTGAATATGAATTCAGTCCTCTTCATAGGCATTACTCTTCACCTTCTTCCAAACTGAAAACAATAAGGTGAGTATCAGTAAAATTTCGTAGAGCATAGCATAGCCAAGGTTTATATCAGCCTGTAGAGAGTGAAAGAGGAAAGTCAGCCTGAAAAGCCCGAAGCTATGTAAGATAAAAAAAGCAACTGTACCGAGCAATGAGGATGCTAATGCTTCTACTATCTTCATAGCAATGATTGCTCTAGTCACTTCTCTTCTAGGCAAGCCCAATCTCCAAAGCAATGTTATTCGGAGCATCTGGGCATTAATGATTGCGCCTGAGGCAGAGTAAACTGCCGCAGCCGAGAGGAGTAAAGATGCCAAGAGAGCCGAAAATAGTGAAGCTCTCTCTACGGATTCCATGTTCTTTGAAAGTTTGGTCGAATAGCCTGAAAGTGATGTCGATAGTTGTGAGTTTCTAACAAGCGAGAGTAGCCAGGCTGGAATATTGATTGTTCCCTCTCTTCCTTCTTTCATATTGCCCAAAGAAGATAAGAGTTCCATGTCTTGGTTGCTTTCAGGAAGAACCCTCACAAAGGAGATATAGTCTCCTCCAAAACCCCTGAGGAACCTGGCATCTTCTAATCCAACTATCACTTCGTCTGAAATGACTTCACCTTTCACAACTGCTGAAACTTTGAAGGTTAAGCTTTTGTTCGATATAAGGCTGAAAAGGGTTATCGTCTGCCCGGCTCTGATATTGAGCTTCTCAGCTAGCTCATATCCCACAATTGCATTTGACTGGCTCAAATTGAGTGACCCTTGGATAACTTGTAACTTTGTCATATTCAGAAAACTCGGCAGAATAACTCCCCTTGCGAGAACCACTTCATCATTGATGCTCGCAAGAACGCAGATTTCGGGGCTGAGCTTCATAGAAGATGCATTTTCTAGAAATGTATAGACTCCTGAAGGTATTGCTCCCGTAAAAATCAGAGAGCTGGAAGGGCTATACACTATGTAATCAGGATCACTAATTTTGGCAATTTTTATTGGTGCTTCAAAAATAGTATAAGAGAATGAAATGAGGACTGCTGAGAGCACTATCAAGGCCGAAAGAAAGAGCACTTCTAGAAGCAAGTATTTTATCCCTAGTGACTTGGCTATTTTTCTAAACAATTCTCTCAGCCGCCTCACTTTTTCGAATAGCTAGAGTATAAGAAGGCGCTACTATTGCTAATGTAATAACCAAGGAGGAAAGAACAAAGACATCAATAGCTTGCTCTGGGATTAAAGATGGAGGAAGTGGTGAAAACCCCACAATCATCTCGATTATAAGAGAAGTGGCCCTCAGAGATAGGAGACCTACTGCCATTCCAAAGAGGTTTGAAAGAAAAGAAAGAATGACAGAAGCTTTTATAACTTCAATGAATAGGATTCTCGAAGTTGCACCGGATTGAAAGACGTATTCCAGAGATCTTCTTAGCTGTTCAATATGTCTAATAACCATTGAAAATACGCTTAGAAATGTTATGGAAATAGAAGCTGCTATCCAATAGTTAGAGAACATGTTGATCTCTCCTAATATTGAAACAGCTATGAGCTCTTCTGAGTTCTTTTCTACCAATGTAGAATTGCAAGAAGAAGAGAGAAAATAACCATATGAAGCATTCGATCCAGTGAAGCCAAGTACTTCTGCCTCTGAAACCTTATTTACCCAACCGACTTCAACAGTGGAAGAATTATGAATGAGCGTTTTAAAATAATCAGGAAGGTATAAGCCTTCCTTCATAGATGGAATGCAAAATAGCGATACCTCCCCTTTTCCTGAAATATCTGCTAAAATCGGGACTTCATAGCTTAAGTTTCCTGTTTGTGAAGCTAAATTGAGCAATGAAGAAAAGGCGCTTGAGAGAGAGGAAAAAGCGAAAGCAATTGCAATACATATAGAAGCAATGAGGACGATTTGCCATCCATTCAATCCAGAGATCACTGCTCTGAGAGGAGCATTACTAGAACCACCGAACCTATTTCTCTCTTTTCCTGTCAAAAATCCATCCCCAACGAATTATTTCTGTTCCCATTACAACTTAGATATTAAGATTAAATTGAAACAAAAGGATATTTATTTGAGATTGCGAATCACCCCCTCTCTTGCGGATGAGGCATCCCCACTTTGCGGGGAGGTTTTCCTGCTTCTTCCAGGAAGCTTACTATGCACAATCCACCTCCTCCCTCACGGAATGGGACTTTTGCCTCCTTAACCTCCGATAGGTTAAATAGTTGAATGTTAAACAATAAATATTATAACATTACAACTTGAAGATAGATTTGAGGTATGTGGTGATGGCAAGAGATAAAGCGATTGGAGGATTGCTCTTAATAGCTTCGCTTGTAATAATTGTCCTATATGCTTATTTTGTATTCTTTACGTCATACGATTTGATCCTATTAAAGCTGACAGGATTCATAGCAGTAGCTGGAGTATTTGGAATCTTATCGTGGATCGGTTATACATTAGCCACTACTCCACCCCCCAAGCCAATAGAAGAGATCGAAAAAGAAATTGAAAGTGAACTAAAGAAGTTGGATGAAGAGAGTAAAACCAGTACTCAAGAAAGTTCTGATAAAAGCCAATAATTCATTAGGTTTTTTTGAGAGCAAATTCCGATTTCTGTTTTTCTTAGAATATATTACTGAATTATTCTTCATTCTGGGATTATCTTCCGAGCATTTCATAGGTTC
>POCB01000169.1 GCA_002899805.1 Fervidicoccus sp. | reverse complement strand
CTCTATACTGAGGCAAGAGGTGATCGAAGCTGAGCGAGCCGATAATCGTGAGGGGAGGAAGGGTATTCAGCCCGGAGTATATGGGGAAGCAAGACATACTTCTGTTCAATGGAAAAGTGGTTTCGATTGGGAATTACATAGATGAGAGAGAAGTCAAAGAAGTCCTAGGGGAGGTCAAGATAATTGACGCCGATGGATGCGCGGTAACTCCTGGGCTCATCGATCAGCACGTGCACATAAATGGGGCTGGAGGGGAGGGAGGGCCTCTCTTCAGAACCTCTCCAGTCAGGGCAGAAGACCTCCTCAAAACCGGGATAACAACTGTAGTGGGCCTGCTCGGTACTGATGGTATAACTAGATCGCTGAGAGATCTATTGATGAAGGCCAGACAGCTCAGTCTGGAAGGGGTCTCATCGTTCATCTACACTGGCTCCTACCAGGTACCTTCACCCACAATTACTGGATCGATCGCCTCAGATATAGTGTTGATAAACGAAGTCATAGGGGTTAAGATAGCCCTCTCAGACCACAGGTCTAGCCACCCCAGCAAGAACGAGCTTCTAAAAGTGGCGAGCGAGGCGAGGATAGGGGGGATGCTGAGCGGAAAGGCGGGGGTTGTGCATGTTCATATGGGAGAGGAGAAGTCTGGCTTCAAACCCCTGATGGAAATAGCTGAGGAGACAGACATACCAATAACGCAGTTCTCGCCCACCCATGTGAACAGAAGCAAGGCTGTCCTCGAGAGCTCAATAGAGTTCGGTAGGGCAGGGGGATATCTGGATGTGACCACCGGCGTCTCGAGGAAGAGTGGCTTCAGCAAATCTGTGAAGCCATCCGAAGCAGTATCATACCTTCTCAGGAATGGGATCCCTCTTGAAAGAATAACGATGAGCAGCGATGGGAACGGGAGCATGCCAGAGTTCAGCGAGGATGGGAAGCTCTTGAAAGTTCTCGTCTCTCCTGTGGACTCTCTCTTGGCCGAGCTCAGAGATCTCGTTCTTCAGGAGGGGATGAAGCTCGAGGACGCTTTGGTTCTGTCCACGAAGAATGTAGCGGAGCACCTGATGCTGCAGGGAAAAGGGAAGATAGAGAAGGGGGCAGACGCAGATCTGTTGCTTCTGAAAGATGGAACATTGGAGCTAAAAGCGGTTATTTCTGGAGGAAGGCTCAGGGTCTCATTTTGAGAGGAAAATGCTGGTTGAGCTCACCCTTCCTCCTCATCACTTAGAGAAACACTGATCAGTCTCTGGACTCCTCCTATGCTATCTATTATCCTCGCCACTGCTCCAGGAACGAGATCCTTCCACTCCTTTCCGTTCATCATCCTCTCCCTTATCTTCTTTCCACTGTACTCTCCCCTCATGAAAGTTGGTGGTACGAGGACGTTGTAGCCCCTTTCCTTGAAGAGCCTCACCACTAGCGGGTTCCTGGAAGCTACGCTATCGAACGGAGGAAGAATAGACTCGAGGTAGCTCACCCAAACACTATTGAACTCTATGTCTTGCACCGGAACTATCATCACTTTCTCTCTGCTTATTCCTTCTTCTTTCAGAGACTCCATGAACATCAGCATTCTCTCCCCCGCAGTGAACGGATTATCCACAGTGTGACTCTTCTGAGCGCTGCCTATGACTATGAGCACCTCCTCTGACCTTTCAAGGAGCCACTTTATGACTTCTATGTGCCCCTTATGGACAGGCTGAAACCTTCCAGGGAAGACGATCCTCTTCAATGCTTTCACTGCTTCAGACAAATTTCATCACCAATTTCCACTCCGAACTTTTCAGCGAAATCTCCCATGTTCACAGAGAGCTCCAGGAATCCCGAACTGTTCACGTATAAGGCGATTTCTCCTCTCGAGACTAAACTGAATGTCCTCGTAGCTTCGGCCTCGCCGATCTCTCTCCCTTCCAAGAAAACTTTTGCTCTCTTCGTCGATAAAACCTTTTCTGCTTCTTCTCCACGAGATGATAATACGACATCCCCGAAGCTATCTATATAAATCACTTTGAAGCACTTCCCGCCCTCGATATCTCTTGAGTACGTAAGGCTCAAAGTTCTGAGCGAGCCCAGCTCGATTCTATATGCGAAGCTCGAGGGATCCTCCCCCCTCGCTATCCTCGCTGCTGCTGGAGCGAACACGTCCCTGCCGTGGAAAGTAGATGAAACTTCCCACGGAGAGACTTTTTCCTCATCCAATGCGAATGCTTCGCTATCCTCCAGGTTCTCCTCAATTACGGGCCAAAGAATACCGTTATCAGGTCCTATGAAGTACCTCTCCTTAACCTTCACGAGGATCCCCCTTCTGCTGCTCCCCACGCCCGGATCTACCACGGAGACATATATCGAGTCTTCGGGAAACCACTCATATGAAGTGTAGAGGACGTATGCTCCACAGGTTATACAGTATCTGGGTATTCCATGCGTCAGGTCCTCTATGACTATATCCGGCTTTATCCTCCTCGCTGCCGCCCTCATGAGAGAGGCATACGGATCCCTCGTCCCAAAGTCGGTGAGAAGCACCAGAACCCTCATGTGAACGTCCCTCAATAGGAAGAATTGTTCTACTTAGTTAAAAGGTTGATTGAAAAATATCCCCGATGATATGTTGCTTCAGAAAAGAGCATCATTCTATTATCCTGTGCAAAAGCTTCAGAGCTGCCAGCATTGAGATGACATCGAATAGCACTATTGCGGCAACATCGTAGCCTATAGCATAGCTGTTTTCAACCAGCAGGGCCCTGAGCGCGTTGACTGTATAAGTGAGAGGATTCACGTATGCGACGAGCTGTATAGCTTCGGGCATGACGCTTATTGGGTACAGCGCATTGCTGGCGAAGAAAAGTGGCATGGTTATGGCACCTATTATTCCCATGAATCTCTCCCTCGTTTTCAGGCTAGATGCTATCAGTATCGACATCGCGGTGAAGCCCATGCTTGCAACGATTAGTATCAGAAATCCGAGGATCAGGTTCAGAGGATCATACGTTATCCTTGCCCCTACTGCGACGGCGGCGATCAGCACTATGATGTACTGCGTCGATGCCCTCAGCCCACCTGCGAGAGACCTCCCAATGACTATGAAGCTCCTGGGCATTGGAGACGATAGCAGCCTCTTCAACACCCCTGATTCCCTCTCGAAAACCAGCATTATTCCATACGAGAGGGCTATGAAGGTGGAAGATTGGAGAATGACTCCTGGGGATATGAAAGTTATGTAGTCTCCGGTGGAAGGGAAAGCCCTAACCCTAGCCATGACGCTCCCAAATATAGCTATCCAGAATATTGGCTGCACCGCCCTCGTTATCAGCTCTATCGGGTCGTGGGATATTCTCCTCAGCTCAAGTTCAGCCATAGCTATTATTGTCTCGAGCTCCCTCAATCTCTGCCACATCATGCTCCCCTCCTTATCATCTTTCTCTCGCTTATCAGCTCCCTGATATTCCCTTCCTCCTCGGCGATCCTCTTCCCAGTCAATGCTATGAATGCATCGTCCAGAGTCGCTTCCCGTATCCTTATTTCCTTTATCTGAAGCCCGTTGCTCTGAAGGGCTAGGATTATCGTGGGGAGTACAGTAAGAGCCCCATTCACGATCATTTCTATCTCTTCTCCCGATTCCCTCACTATCTTCAAGCCTTCGACTTTCATCAGAAGATCCCTGGCTCCATCTATGCTCTTATCCAGCTTCAGGTATACTCTATCCCCTCCAGCCTTCTTCCTCAGTTCATCTGGAGGAGCCGTTTCTATGACGTTTCCAGAAACTATGAGGCTGACTTCTCCCGCATACTTCTCAGCCTCATCCATGTAGTGAGTCGCGAAGAACACTGTCGTCTTATACTCCTTCTTATATTCTAGGATCTTCTCCCATACAGTTTTCCTGGCGCTCGGATCCAGACCTATCGTCGGCTCATCTAGAATCATGAGCCTCGGCTTAGCCATCAGGGCGCATGCTATCTCGAGCCTCCTGAACATTCCACCGGAGTAGGTCTTCACGAGCCTGTTCGAGGCCTCTTTCAGCTCCATCATGCTCAGGACTTCTTCCACTATATCCTTCCTCCTCTCAGGAGGTATCCCGTATATTTTAGCATATATGAGCAGGTTTTCATAGCCCGTGAGGTCCGTCCAAAGTGAGACCTCCTGGGGGACGTAGCCGATCAGCTTCCTAACTTCTGATGCTCTCTTAACAACATCCAATCCGAATATGCTAGCACTACCAGATGTAGGGACAAGTTGAGTGGTGAGTATCCTTATGAGCGTGGTCTTTCCAGCACCATTTGGTCCAAGTATGGCGTGGATGCTTCCTTCTTCAACGGAGAGGCTCAGACCCCTCAGGGCCTTCACTCCCCCTCCATAAATCTTGACCAAATCTCTTACTTCTATTGCTTTCGTAAAAAACGCCTCCAAAAAATCGCTGAATGTAAGATGGGAGATAAGGATTAATATGAGTATTTAATTCCTCATTTTTCTCCAGCTCAAAGAAGGTAAGAGATATTGAGCAGAAATTCCAAAATTCTCGAGAGGAGCTTTGGAGGTTTTTGAAAATGGAGACGATCATCATAGATGGAAGCTACGGAGAGGGGGGAGGGCAAATAGTCAGGACCTCGATAGCGCTCTCAGCTCTGAGTGGGAAGACAGTGAAGATAGTGAATATAAGGGCGAAGAGGAGGAATCCGGGATTGCAGCACCAGCACCTCTCCGCAGTTAGGGCTATAGCTGAGATAGCTACGGCAGAGGTCAATGGAGCGAAGCTGGGAAGCACGGAGCTCACATTTTCCCCAGGAAAGCTTCGATCAGGCACATTTAAGCTCGACGTTGGCACTGCGGGAAGCGTTACCCTCATCGCACAAGCTCTTCTGCCGATCCTTCCCTTCCTTCCAGGTCCAACTACTATAGAGATGAGAGGAGGTACTGATGTCCCGTGGAGCCCTACCTCGGACTATTTTGCCCATGTTGTGAAGAATATAGCGGAGAAGATCGGACTCAGATTCTCCTTCGAAGTTTTGAGGAGAGGCTACTATCCGAGAGGGGGAGGAGTAGTGAGGCTCTCTATCGAAGATCCACCAGGCTCGATTGAGCCATTCAAGCTGCTCGAAAGAGGAGAGATCAAGAAATTCGAGATCTGGAGCGTCGCCCACAACCTCCCTCGGCACGTTGCAGAGAGGCAGGCCAAGGCTGCTTCGAATGCTATAGTCAAGAGAATGAGAGGGATAGATATCATAGAGAGGATAGAGGATGACTCTTCTGGGGAAAAGCCCCTAGACCCCGGCTCTTCAGTAGCAGTGATAGCTCATGCGGAGCATTCTATATTGGGGGCAGACTCCCTCGGTGAGAGAGGAAAGAGGGCAGAAGTGGTTGGAACAGAAGCTGCTGAGAAGCTCCTTGAAGATATTTCAACAGGAAAGGCTCTTGATAGGCACATGTCCGATATGATGATCCCCTTGGCTGCGATAGCGGGAAGGGGAAGCGAATTGGGGGGATCCATGCTGACGGAGCATGCCATAACAAATGCGAAGGTAGTGGAGAGCATACTTGGAGTCAGAATGCTGATAGATGGGAGCAAGGGTAAACCATTCACGCTTAAAGTCCTATGAGTCCTCCTTCTTTTTCTCTCCGTCTTGTGGAGGAATGCAGAACCTCCTCACGATTTCGAGGATTATAGATGTCGAGCTGTTTGGGAATACATTGGAATCCCTTTTCTCAAGCCTGATTATTTTTACATCCTTCAGCCCTCTCTTCTCGAGCTCTTTCTTGATCATCTCCTCATCTGCCTTCTGGTCGGGTCCGAGGATGAGATAATCGGGAGCGAGCTCCACGACCCTCTTCAGAAAGTCCTTCTCGTCTCCTAGTACAGCATCTTTCACCCACCTGACAGATCTGACCATTTCCAGCCTCGACTGTTCCGGGAAGATGGTCTCTCTCCCCTTGATCTTCTTCGCGTTCACATCCCTCGATACTATGACGTAGAGGTCTCCGAACTGGGACGCTGTTCTCATGAAGGATATATGTCCAGGGTGGAGGATGTCGAAAGTTCCCGCTATAACAACTCTCTTCGGTTTCTGCCTTTTCCACTCGACCTTCAGCTTCCCTTGAATTGCTAGGGAATCGATGAGACCTTCAGCGTATGAAATCGTGGCGATCGCAGTGCTACAGTCCCCCTTCGAGAGGTAGTACTCTGAGTCCTTCAAATACAGCTCGGAAAGCTCGAGCAGCTTTCTCTCTTCGCCTCCGAGCGTTCCTTCTCCAGCCCTTGCTTGGTTCAGTGCATCTCTCACCATGGATATGTAGAGAGAAGCCCTCTCGCATGGCTCACTCAAATTCTGAACACCTCGATGGAGTCTTTTTCAACGAAGTGTAAGTTGCCGGGAACGATGAGAGAGTGGGGAGGATTGAGGTCCTCATCGAGGAGTTCCCCAGCCCTTGCGAGGATT
>POCB01000310.1 GCA_002899805.1 Fervidicoccus sp. | reverse complement strand
TCCGCTAACTAAAAAAAGCATTCAAAATGCTTAATACAGCAAGTTCAAGGTGTCGAACAAATGAAGGTCGTTCTATCCTACTCTGGAGGACTAGATACTTCAACCATCCTGGTGTTATTGAAGAAAAAATACAATGCAGATGTCATCACAGTTACTGTCGATGTTGGTCAAGAAGATGATATGAAGAACGTGGAAGAAAGGGCATATGAACTGGGAGCTTCTAAGCACTATACCATAGATGCCAAGAAGAATTTCGTTCAAGAATACATATTCAAAGCAATCAAGGCTAATGCTCTGTACGAAGGAAAATATCCGCTGGGAACAGCGTTGGCAAGACCTCTGATAGCTAAGAAAGTTGCTGAAATAGCTATGGAGGAAAATGCTGATGCAGTAGCTCATGGATGTACAAGCAAAGGCAACGACCAAGTCAGGTTCGATACAACTCTCAGGGCATATCTCAAACCAAATGTAAAAATATTGGCACCAGTTAGAGAGCTCAGGCTTACAAGGAACACCGATATGAAGATTCTCAGCGACTATGGTTACGAGATTCCAGAATCTCATAAAAAATTTAGCATAGATGAGAACCTCTGGACCAGGAGCATTGAAGGAGGCGAACTCGATGATCCGGTCAGAGAACCGGATGAAAGTGCTTTTGCATGGACCTTATCTCCAGAGGAGGCACCTGATATACCAGCTTACGTTTCTGTAGAGTTCGAAGATGGACTTCCAGTAGAAGTAAATGGGGAGAAAAAGGATCCTGTCGAGATGATAAAATATTTGAACTCTCTTCTAGGCTCCCACGGGTTCGGAAGAATAGACTTGATAGAAAGCAGAGTTGTCGGTTTAAAGAGCAGGGAAGTCTATGAAGCCCCTGCTGCGCTCGCCTTAATAGAGGCACATCAGGATTTGGAAAGAATGGTTCTGACACCAAGAGAACTTAGGTTTAAGAGAACAATCGATGAAATGTGGAGTGACCTAGTTTATCAAGGTCTTTGGATAGATCCTCTGAGGACACATATAGAGAAAGCTATAGATTCGATGAGCAAATTTACATCTGGTGTGGTTAAGTTAAAAGTGTTTAAGGGAAACCTCTCTGTTATAGGGAGAAATAGCCCATTCTCTCTCTACTCGAGGGAGACTATTGACTACAATACTGGATGGTATCCATCGGACGAGGAGGCCAGAGGGTTCATAACAATACATAGCATGTATGCATTGACTTCTTCAAAAATTAGAAAAGCTTTATGAGTTCTATAGCTGTGGAGGTAGATGGTATTTGAGTTTTCGTTACAGGAGATACATAGGAGAGACTAAGGATTATATTGAAGAATATTTCTCCAGTTTGAAAGACGACAAGAACCTAATTAAATACATAACAATGGTCATGATTGCCCACGTGAAAACTCTCATGAAGCAAAGAGTTATCCCCAAAGAACATGGGGAAGCCATACTCAGTAAGCTCATGGAAGTGATTCGATCTGATGGAGAATTGCTATACAAATGGATCGAAATGAACTCTGCATCGTATGAAGACGCCTTTGAGGCTCTTGAAGCTTATTTGTACAGCGTATCAAATGTCTCTGCTGGTTATATGGCAATCGGAAGAAGCAGGAATGACCACATTGCAACAGTCCTCAGGCTCTACTTAAGAGATAACATCATCGGCGTTTTGCGCAGACTTCTGGAGATAAGAGAGATTTTTTTATACAAAGCTGAAGAATTGAAAAGTATCATCTTTCCATTCTTCACACATGAACAAGTAGCGCAGTGTGGGTCGGCATCGATATATTTTATGTCATACGAACAAACATTAGCTAATCTTTGGAAATTGCTCTTTCAAGGGATCGAACTGTTGGAAGAGAATCCTCTCGGCTCCGGAGCTGCAAGCGGGAGTCTTGTAGAGATGGATAGAGAACACATTGGAGATATGCTTTGTTTAGACAAAGCAGTTCTACAGCCATATTATGCTACTGGCTCAAGGCTATTTGCCCTTCATTACTTGAACCTGCTTTCCCTTGTGATGTTAGAATTCAGCAGATTTGCCGAGGACATGATTTTATTAAATAGCCTCGTCCCAAATTCGCTGAATATCCCCAAGGAACACATAGCGACTAGTAGCATAATGCCTCACAAGAGGAATCTCGTCACGATGGAGACTATCAGAGCTAATTCCTCAAAAGCCTCAGGGCTATCTTTCATCGCTCAATCCATATATAAAGGGCTTCCCTACGGTTATAATCTAGATTTTCAGGGAATAAATGATGCCCTCATTGATTCCCTCGATGCAGTCCAAAAAACTTTGGATGTAGTCAAAGACTTCGTAAAAGGTCTCACAATAAACGAGAACGCTATTCGGAAATATATAGAAGATAAACCTTGCTGGAGTAGCGATCTCGTTGAATATATTGCTTTGAAGAGCGGAAAGCCGGCGAGGGAGGTATATATGGTCCTCTCTAAGCTATTCAACGATTGCAAGGCAATAGATTCAGATTGCATTTCAAATGCACTCTCTCATTTCGATTTCTCATTCGACACAATTTCCAGTATAATCAAGAACAAGCCTATTGAAGCAAATATCGAAAAGTTGCTTGAAGAGGCACAAGAGAGACTTGAAAACGATAAAGATAATGTTGTGAAAACTTCGTTGTCTGTTGAAAAATGCATTTCGAAACTTCTGAGCTCAAGTCAATAACACCTCTCTGTGTGATTGTATATCTGGAATGAAGTATAAGCAAATTTTTTGAGATCGATAGAATTGGTTTTGTCACTACATTGACTAAGATATTTTATATTCCAGGCGACTAACGACATTTCCACTAGACAAGATAATACGCATAGAAAAAACTATTAAAAAGATACGGAAAAAGAAAGATGAAGGAGTGAATCAATATTGAATGGCAGGATTGTGATAAGCATCCCTATTCATCCACTCATGTTCGCTCTCTACGGTTTCCTTCTCTTTCCACTTTTTCTCTACTCTCCCGTCATTTTCGCCTCTCTATCTTCGTATCTCGGGGTCTCGCGAGCAGCGGCCGTGCTCATTGGTATGGCCATTCCTACTCTCAGTTTTCCTTTAAGCTTAATAAATGTAGTTGTGAAAAGAATAGAGACAGGGGCCTCCATTTTCACATTCGAATCAAAGTACATAAACTATTTCGGCATCCCCATTCCGGTATTTGTCCCAATTCTTCAGAAGAGAGAAATTGTGATAGCGGTGAATCTTGGAGGAGCTGTCCTTCCAGTTCTCTTCAGCTCTCTTCTCCTGATAGCATTAGGAAGAGCTTCTCAAGCCCTTTTCTTTAAAGCTTTCGCAGATATAGCTTTTACAGCAATTGTGACATTCTTTACTTCTAGGGCAGTTCCTGGGGTTGGTATAGTAACTCCCTCTCTGGTTCCACCAATAGTCTCTACATTGGTTGCGATCTTACTAGGAGCTGGACATTATGCCTTTCCAATAGCATACACTGGAGGAGTGATGGGTAGCCTTTTAGGGGCAGATGTTGTTAGGCTTGCCAAGGATCTCGATAAGTTCAAGAGAGAGCTGGGTAGTGCTTTATTGAGCATTGGAGGAGCAGGAACATTTGATGGCATATTCCTTTCCGGAATATTTGCTGCGATCTTTTCTGCGATATTATAGGATAATCGGAATTCAGGCAGGCCGGTATAGAGCAATTTTTATGATAGCAACGAAAAAGTAAAGGATATTTGATATATAGAAGAGTAATTATAAAATCAATATTTCAGAATATGCTCATGGGGAATATCTGTGGAGAGACTCAGCTATAAAATAAGAGCAGCGAATATAGCGGATATTAGATCTGTAGTTAGGCTGGAGAGAGAAAGCTTTCCCAATTATCCTTATCCTAGCGAAGCATTCCACTACTACTATAGAAAATGCCAAGATCTCTTTCTTGTAGCAGAGTCCGAAGGAATGATCTTAGGCTATGTGCTCGGTTGCTCTGAGGACGAAGTAGGTCACGTAGTTTCCATAGCTGTAGCTCAGAAATTCAGGGGAATAGGTATCGGTAGAAAGCTCATGATTGAGCTGGAAAGGAGAATGATGGGAAAAGGAGTCAGAAGGATAAGGCTAGAGGTTTCTGTTTCAAACGATATCGCGAGAAGGCTTTATTTGGGATTGGGATATAAGGAGCTAGCAAGGATCAGAGGATACTATCCAGATGGTAGCGATGCTTTAGTCATGGAAAAACTGATTTGAAAAGAACTCGGTTTATTTGAACCAAGTTCCCAGCCCCATCGCTAGAATTTTTTCCGATTTTCCGTACAATCTTATTTCGGTAACTACAGTATTTCTTCCTGCTTTTATCACTTCGCCAACAGCCTTGAAAGGTGCCTCGTCTTCAGTAAATGGTCTGAGATAGTTGACTTTGAGTTCTAAAGTAACTTGGTCATCCCCTCTATGGGCTGTCCAAGAGGCCACTGCCCCTACCTGGTCAATGATTGCAGCTATTATACCTCCATGTAGGGTACCGTTAGGGTTGACGAATTCCTTAAGGAAAGGAAACTCTGCTACGGCTTTTCCCTCTCCGAGTTCTCGAATCTTGAGTTTAAGGATAGAATATATTGGGTTGTAATGAATCAATGCTAAGTGAAGGGCTTCTTCCAAATTTTTCCCTTCTCTTACTAGTTTTTCGACCATAGGTTTTATCTCAGTATACATTCCCACGCCACTCACCGTTGAACAGAGCGTTGTTAAGCAATTTCAGTAATAATATCTCCATTGATCAAATTGAGATTAAAAATTGAACGTTTTTATCGCTGTTCGCAACTTCTACTATAACACTCACGGTAGAGTCCCTCTCACTAGTCAAGGATAGAGTTTAAAAATGTTGTAAACCCAATGCTGTGGGTTGGTGGAAACAATGGATACTAGACCCCTCGAATTGGCTAGACAAATGAGCAATGAGATAATTTCTTGGAGAAGGGACTTTCACATGTACCCCGAGCTCGCTTACGAGGAGAGAAGGACATCCTCTATAGTGGCGCAGAAGCTCAAAGAATGGGGATACGATGTTAAACTCGGAAGCGGAGAAGTTGGAGTAATCGCTACAATGAAGGGTTCCGGACATAATGTCTTGGCAATTAGAGCAGACATGGACGCTCTTCCAATAGAAGAAGTTGAAGGTAGGGAATACAGATCAAGAGTAAGTGGTAAAATGCATGCCTGTGGACATGATGCCCACACCGCTATGCTCTTGGGTGCTGCTAAGATTATATCATTGCTGAGGGAAGATCTCATCTCAACTGTCAGGCTAATATTTCAACCAGCTGAAGAGGGAGGAAATGGTGCCCTCAAAATGATAGAGGAGGGAGCTTTGGATGATCCAAAGGTCGACTCTATCTATGGAATACATGTTTGGAGCGATCTTCCTTCTGGAAAAATAGGGTTGCGAGAAGGGCCAATTCTAGCTGCTACAGGGGATATAACAATAAAGGTCAGGGGAAGAGGAGGACATGGAGCTCATCCAGATCAAACGATAGATCCAATAGTTGCATCATCTGCTATCGTTCTATCTCTTCAGAGCATTGTGAGCAGAAACATAGATCCATTCGATTCAGCTGTAGTAACGATAGGCTCAATCCAGGGAGGTTCAGCATTTAACGTGATCCCCGAAACTGTGTTGATGAAAGGTACTTATAGAACGATGAGGAAGGAAACAAGAGAGCTAGTTAAGGCTAGGATAAAAGAAATAGCAGAAAAGGTAGCTTCTGCTTATGGTGCTTCTGCGGAAGTAACATTGAAGGATGTGACACCTCCCACGATAAATAACCCCGAAGCAGTTGAGATTGCTAGGAAGGTAGCTATAGCTCTGTTTGGAGAAAATAACATAGCTTTGCCAAAGCCCAGCATGGGGGGAGAGGACTTTTCCTACTATCTTGAAAGGGTTCCTGGAGCATTCATACTTTTAGGAACAGGAAATCCCCAAAAAGGAACAAATGTTCCGCATCATAGTCCTGCCTTCGATGTAGATGAGGATGTTCTCTATATGGGATCAGCGTTACTCTCATCTCTCGCTATGAATTTCCATCTTCTATGGAGAAGAGAATAAATTTCTAATTATAAAATGTTAATTTTATTTTGAATTTGTGGGAAAAAAAGCAGAATCATTTAAAAGGGCTTTTTCGATTGAAATAATTACGATTTCGGTGAGGCGATGTGAGCCAAACGCTCTAGTGTGCGATAAATGCGGAAAGAGATATTCTATTTTCGATAGAAGATTGAAATGTGAATGCGGTGGGCTCCTACATTTCGAGATTGGTCTGAAAGATATCAAACCGATCAACTTATTCTCAAAAAATAGAGGCGTATGGAAATATAGATCGCTCATTCCTCTACCCGACAACGCTTCTTTAGTAACAATGGGGGAGGGTTCTACACCACTCGTTAAACTGAACAGGTTGAAAGAAGAGCTGAAAACTGGCGATTTGTATTTGAAGCTAGAAGGTTCGAACCCCACAGGGAGCTTCAAGGACAGGGGAATGACTGTCGCTATATCGGCAGCAAAGCTGATGGGAGCAAAGAGAGTTGTATCCGCTTCAACAGGTAATACAGCTGCTAGCATGTGCGCTTATGCAAGAAGAGGAGGGATGGAACCGGTTGTACTGATACCTAAGGGTAAAGTGGCAGGTGGAAAAATATCACAA
>POCB01000111.1 GCA_002899805.1 Fervidicoccus sp. | reverse complement strand
CATTTGCTTACGGAAGGGCTCTCGAGTCTAAGGAGTTGAGCGGGTCGCCTGAGTTCTCAACGTACCCCAACTCGTGCGACTGCTTTCCTATCATCTCTAGGGAGGGGGTCGGCTACTTCCATACGACCTTTCCTTCAAAATGCGCGAAGGTCCCCCCGAGGGGGCTCGAGGCCAAGGAGTTCTTCTTCATTTACGATCTGATCCTTGAGATCGAGAGGACGAGCGAGGGTAGAGTGCTGGTGGTTGGGGGGGAGGGGCTCCAGACGCTCCTTCTCTCTCACGTTTTGGAGGGGGCTGTCTTTACGGGAATAGACGACAGGAAGTTCTTAAAGGAGGGTAGGAGAACTGTAAGCTTGGAAAATATTGAGGGCTCGAGATGGGATACGGTTGTTATAAATACTCTGAGCGTGGGAAAGGCATCCCTCGTATTGAGGAGGATAGAGGCGTCGAAAGTCGTCGTCAACCCCTTCTCTCTCTGCCTCTTCAAAGAGATCAGCATTCCCTCGAGCGGAGAGGTTGAGATAGTCGCATCGTTTCCGAGGAGGAGCTATTATGGAGGGGAAAGATATGAAGAGCTAGAAGAGGCGAGGAGGATGTCCGGGCTCCACACTACCGCTCATGCAGGAGAGCTCAATTATCCTCTGACCTCTCCTCCGAACCAGTACTTCACGCTCATCGCGGGAAATGAGGAAAAATGAGGAAGAAATGCGGATTTCTCTTTAAATTCACAGCCTTTCTGCTCCAGTTTGTCATTTCCGGCTCCTCCCTCCTCGCCGCCCTCTTCTACCTCTCATCCTATTACACGCTTTCATACTTCTTCCTCTTTTTATATGTCTTCATGAACCTCCTTCAATCTCTCGTCCACATCTTCATTTACACGAATTTCAGCGGTGAGCAGATTTCCTTAAAGAGGGGGCTAGGCATAACTGCACTTTCTCTCTTGACTTTAGGATCCTATCCACTCGCGCTCTATGCGGGAAGGAAGGCGAGGAACGCGCTTTTCATCCTCTCGATCGCCCTCTCGCTCTCGTTCATGTCATCTTATTGGTATTACCTCTTCCTAGACAAGATGTTCTCGAGGAGAGAGGAGTACCAGGGGATCATATTCTCGATGTAGAATTCGATAGAAAATGGAAAGCTTAAAAATAGAGACCTCTTAAATTATATTTAATTCATGCCGAAAGGTGGAAAGTAATGCGCTTTTATAAGATAAGTGACCTCTTCTCGATGGAGGATGGAAGTGAGGTCTCGATAAGAGGTTGGATACACAGGAAGTTCCAGGTAGGGAAGAAGATATTCATAAGAGTGAGAGACTCCTCCGGAGTCATTCAGTGCGTAATAGAAGAGGGAGTTGTTGGAAAGGAGAAGTTCAATGAGTTTGAAGGGGCGAAGAGGGAAAGCAGCGTAGTAGTTTCAGGGAAGCTCAGGACGGATGAAAGGGCACCGGGAGGAAAGGAAATGTATGTCAGTGAAGGGAAGGTCGTCGGCTTCGCTGATGACTTCCCGATAAAGGGATATGAGGGAGTGGAGTTCCTATTGGACAACAGGCATCTTTGGCTCAGGAGCACATATCTGACAAACGTAATGAAGGTAAAGCACACGGCGCTCAAGCTTCTGAGGGAGTTCCACACGCAGGAGGGGTGGTGGGAGGTCACGCCTCCGATAATTACTTCCTCTGCAGTAGAAGGTGGGGCAACCCTGTTCAAGGTTGACTACTTCGGGGAGCCTGCGTACTTGAGCCAGAGCGCCCAGTTCTATTTAGAGGTCCTGATCTATTCCCTTGAGAAAGTTTTTGCGCTGACTCCGAGCTTTAGGGCGGAGAAGTCGAGGACGAGGAGGCACCTCTCCGAGTACTACCACTTCGAGATAGAGGGAGCCTGGATGGACATGGAGGAGCTGATGAAATTCACTGAGAGAACTGTTGAATACGTAGTTCAGAACCTGATCGATGAGAGGCAGAAGGAGCTTGAAGACCTCGGGAGGGATATAGAGAGCTTGAAGAGGGTAAAGGCCCCGTTTGAGAGGATCACCTACACTAAAGCAATCGAATTTCTCAAGCAGAATGGCGTCAACATAGAGTGGGGCAATGATTACGGCGCGGATGAGGAGGCTATGCTCACGAAGCTATTCGACAGGCCCTTCTTCGTCACGCACTTCCCGAAGACTATAAAGCCGTTCTACATGAAGGTTGATGAGAATGATGAGAGGGTTGTAAAGGGATTTGACCTCTTAGCTCCTGAAGGTTATGGAGAGATAATAGGGGGGAGCCAGAGGGAGGACAGCTACGACGTTCTTCTTAAAAGGATCGTAGAGCAGGGATACGATCCTAAGGACTACTACTGGTACCTAGATCTGAGGAAATATGGGAGCGTCCCTCACAGCGGATACGGGCTCGGAATAGAGAGATTGGTGATGTGGGTGGCTGGGCTGGAGCACATCAGAGATGCGATACCATTCCCCAGGTTCAGGGAGAGAAGCAAGCCGTGAAGGTCGTCTGAGACGAGAGCAGGTGTTCTCTTTTCTGGTGGAAAGGACAGCAGCTTCGCGATGCACCTCGCCTACCTCATGGGATTCGAGATCTCCTCCCTCTGCTCAATAGCGCCAAAAGAAGAGGACTCTATGCTATTTCATTACCCGGCGACGAGGTTTCTCAAGGTCTTCGAAGAGGCATACGGAATTCCTCTACTCCTCCTAGAGGGGAGCGGCGATGAAATGGAGGATCTGAGAAATCTTCTCTCAGAGTGCAAAAGTGAGGGGATAGAGTACGTTGTGAGCGGAGCTCTCGCTTCAGACTACCAGAGAATCAGATATTCAATCGTCGCTGAGGAGCTCGGTCTCAAAACCCTCAACCCTCTCTGGAGGAAGGATCAGAAGGAGTACATGAAGTGGCTGATAGAGGGAGGATTTGAGTACATTATTGTAAAAATCTCCTCATTCGGCCTCCCTTTTGACCTTCTGGGAAAGACGATAACATATGAGGACACCCTCAGGATAATTTCGCTAGCTGAGAAGTACGGCTTCAATCCCGCTTTTGAGGGTGGAGAGGCTGAGACCCTCGTTCTGGACGCTCCGCTCATGAAGAAGAGGCTTGAGGTTGAGGGTGAGAGGAGGATAGAGGGGAATTACGTGGCATATTACGATATCCGTAATATTAAATTGGTAGAAAAGCGGAAAATCCGATGAATAACTTTAAAAATCCCTATAGCGTATTAAAGACTGATCATTAAAGGTTTGGGAGAGATGGAACAGGCAGAGGAAAAAAGTAATATTAAAACAATAGATCTGCAGGATATGGTAGTTGGAAAGCACGTATACGGGAATCTCTACGACATGGATCCGAAGATATTGGGTGATGAGGAGTACATAAGGAACATAATGCTTGAAGCTGTGAAGAAGGCGAACGCAACTTTATTTGACGTGCGCAGCTGGTCCTTCCCAGGAAAGAAGGGAGGAGTGAGCGTTCTAATTCTAGTCCTCGAGAGCCACCTAGCAATCCACACATGGACCGAGTACAGGTACGCTACTCTCGACATCTATACATGTGGCCCTCACACTCATCCAGAAGCTGCTTTCGACTTCGTAGTTGAGAAGCTTAACCCGAAGAAGGTAGTGAAGCACAAGACTTTTAGGCTTAGCAACGTCGAGGCTGAGCCGCTGCTGGACTACTGAAAAATTTCAAGCTAAAGTTTTTTTGATCTCAAATGCTCAAATATTCCATCCACCATTTTTTTAGGTTCTTCAAATATTTTTATTTCGGTGCTCCTTCTTTCATCTATATATGGAGATAGCGCTTTCAGCTCATCTGTTGGAAGTCCTAGATTGCTGAGGACGAATACAGGGATCCCCTCAGCGTATGCTACGATCGCCTCCAAAAGCGTTCCCGAAGATCCTCCTAGTACTGCCAAAACTTCTGAAGATCTGACGAAGGGAATGCTCCTTCCCCTCATGCTCATCCCGGTCCTTATCAATATTGCCTCCTTCGGGTAGTCCACATCGCTCTCCCTCTCAAGAGGGGGGAAGAGGATCACCTTTAAGCCCTTCCTTATCGCTTCATCTACGGCGACCTTCATTATTCCCCAGTACCCTCCCAAGAGAAGATAGACCTCAATCCCCTCGCTAACACTCCTTTGATAAACTTCATCTACAAACTCAATTGCCTTTTTCCTGTGATCTTCGCTGGAAATAGAGCTGTGGGCCGCGATTCCGATCTTCGCGATCATTTTAAAGCATCTCATGTTTTATAATAAGGGGAAAAGTCAGAGGCGCCGGGGGGAGGGCTCGAACCTCCGACCACCGGGTTAACAGCCCGGCGCTCTACCCGCTGAGCTACCCCGGCCCTACTTCAGAACATTTAATATTATTAAGTTAAAAGGTTTTTTAAGCTTTTCTCGAACCCGCTGGAACTCTCTTCGAGGGTTCTGCTTTCAATTATATCCGAGACTTTCGAGAGGGAGAAGGGGAATGCAGAGACTTTGAAGACCAGCTGATAGCGTATGGTTGGCTCGTCCAGGAATCCGCGGGTGGAGTGAGACAGCTCGTGCTCTATGTTGGGAGGAGAATCGAATGGAGCGCCGAGTACAGCGGGAGCCTCCACAGGAGGGGGGCATGGCTGGTTAGAAAGTTGCTTGCTCTGCGGGAGAGCAGCAGGCCTCCCCCACCTCTTAGAAATGCGAAGTGCTCGTACTGCTCCTTCAGGAGGATCTGCTTGGAAGAAGGAAATGCTATCATCCTGTAGAGAGGAAGGGAGATATGAAAGGCGGAGAGAAAGCTATTTTTCCTCCCTTAGCAGTGCATTGATCGGGAAGCAGCTTTCGACAAATCTGTTCCTTTTATGAGTGAGTACAGAAGAGGGGATCAAGAGATCATCAACTTCCTCAAAAATTTGATCAGCAAGAAGATAAGGGTCTGCTTCATAAGCTCCTACAGGAGGCTCGCTCTATACATGCAACAGTGCTCAAAGACGATGTGATGTTTCTCGAACCTTCTGAACTTATAGAGGAGAGTAGAGCATGCGCAGAGGACGCACAGGCTTCATGCTGAATCTGGCATCCTATTGCAGCGGGATCACGATTAGAATAGGAGGAAGGGAATACGATTTAAGCTCGAGAAGATAGAGGAAAAAAATCTTCAAATGCCAGAGCTGAAGGCCTCATCTCCTATTTTATTCTTACCACCAAATATTTTTCAGATTCAATCATGAGGGCTACTCTTTAGCTCTAAAGCGCTTTCCTGGGAACTTTCTTTTTTATGTTGAGAGTATTCATCTTTCTTGAAAGATGCGAGGAACTGATAGAGGCTCACTGAGACGGCGAAGAGGTTTACCATAGCGAAGAGCACCTCTCTGCTGAAAAGTGCATAGAGGAAGAGGAAGAAGCTTCCAGCCGAGTATATTCCGCTCAGAGATCTGGGAGGGATATTCTTTATTGTGGTAACCCATGCGAATGATATGAGCAGCATTCCAACAATTCCCAAGAAATCAGCGAGCACTAATTATTCACCAACAAGTTTTAAAAGGCGGAAACAGTTATAAGTTTTTACCATAGGCTCTCATCTTTCTGCTTACTGCTTTTCATCATTTCCTCAACCGCATTTGAAACTTTTTCTAGAAAAGTTCCTGCTTTTTCCCTAACAACGAGCTCCGCATCTTTATCTAGATGCGTCGGGCTTTCATTTATTATAAATAGCTTGGCTCCGTGATCCAAAGCGATCTCAGGTATAAGAGCTGCCGGATACACCGAGAGGCTCGATCCGACGACAATGATGAGCTTGGAGCTTTTTGCAAGGGAGAATGCGGATGAAAGTTCCTCGCTCGGAAGGGGCTCTCCAAAGTAAACTACAGCTGGCTTCAAAATCCTGCCGCACTTCGGACATCTAGGTACCCTCTTCTCCCTAATAAAATCCTCAATGAAATCCTTTATATCACCGTGAAATCCACACCTCAAGCACTGAACTTTATCATATGTTCCGTGGAGCTCTATAACCTTTTTGCTCCCGGCCTTCTGGTGGAGCTTATCTATGTTCTGGGTTATTACCGCTTCAACAAGTCCTAAAGATTCCAGTTCTGCTATTGCAATGTGCGCTCTGTTAGGAGACGCTCTAGAAATCTGAGAGTACACGTATTCAGCATAAATTCTCCAGGAATACTCAGGATCTCTGTAGAAGAGATCTATGTCGAAGACCTCCGGAGGTATCCTTTTCCACAATCCTTGAGGTCCACGGAAGTCGGGAACCCCGCTCTCAGTGCTAGCTCCTGCCCCAGTGAAGAAAAGCGCCTTCCCTCCTGCATCTATAAGCGTCTTAGCAAGCTTTTCCTCAGCACTCAAGAGAAGATCACCCCATCAGCAATATCCAAAACGTGGGATAAAAATGTTCACTCGAGCCTCTTTAAATTTTTTTCTATGAAGGGTAATGCAATGAGGGAAGTGAAAGACGCATATTTGAAAATAGCTCACTTTTACGGGGTTCAGGTTACATATAAGTTCATATTAGTTGATGCATCCCTTCTTGGTTCTGCATATGGCTTAAAGGCTTTCGAGAGCAAGGTATTTGGAGAACATGTTTATGCATGCAACAATATCCTAAAGCATCTGAGGGCTCTATAGATTTTATCGCGAAGCATCCAAAGAAATTCTACAATCTTCTTATCGCTGTTCTCTGGAAGAGCTCTTTTCCCTTCACAGAGCAGCTCAACTCTAGAA
>POCB01000187.1 GCA_002899805.1 Fervidicoccus sp. | reverse complement strand
CCTACTCCGACCCCAACTCCTACACCTTCGCCTACTCCACCCCTTACGTTTATTGATTATCTACTAATCATACTATCTATTATACTGCTGATACTGATGATGTTACTAGTAGGGGTGTAGGTAAATAGCTGAGCGAGAGAGACCCTGCTGTGGGGTCGTATATAAATGATTTACTCTTAGGATCTGTAATTAAGGATATAATTGTTAAAGCACTTATTCTCCTAATCCAAATTATTTATTTGGTGAGGCATGGATGGATAAGATAGGTATTAAACTGAAGGAGTTGATAGAGCTGAGAATAATTAGGTCAAGTGGTGAGGTAGAGACCTACGTCTTCGAGGGATCTTCCCCAACATCAACTCTCATAAACGATATATACAGCGAGTTATTCGCCTCAACACCATCGGCTGTTGTAGGAGCATTATCAAGCTACGAGATCTACGACGCCACGAATGTGTTCATATGCTCTAACACATTGTCGTCTACTGATTTCACAGTTGATACAGTTAATTCAAAGATTAGCTTCAGCAAGACATGTACGGCTCAGAACCCAGGCACAGTAGCTACAGCAAACATATATGCTGGGACAAAACAGTATTTCTCAACACCTGTTCCATCAACCTCTGTTAATGCTGGGGACACGGTAGTTCTTAACTGGAGCCTCACGGTATCAACCTCTCACTCAACCTCAACCACAGGACTATCTGTATCAAGTGTTGATTCGAGCGGGCTAAGAACACTTCTACTACAAATACTTGCTGGGCAGAGACCCACTAACGCAACACTAACACTAATCACAGCTAAGTGGATGGCTGGAACAACAACTCTTCTATCAGCTTCTCTCTCACGAGACGCCACTAACCATGTAGTGTCTCATGGAAGTCTTAACTTCACAGCATCAGGAAACCTTGATAGCGTGATTATTGATGCTAATAACTACTCAGGCGTAATCAAATACTCTCTCGTAGCGGTGTCTGTAGTAACAACTGATTACGCACAATACTCAGCTACTATAACCGTGTCGTGATCCTGATGAAGGACACGGCTTCAGTATATATCTATAGACTGTTTAAGTTAGTGGATAGCATATCTATTAAGTCAAGCGATTCCTCAACAGCAAGTATCTATAGACTGTTTAAGCTAGTGGATAGCATAAAAGTAGATGGGTAATTACATGAAGGACACAGCTATAGTATATATCTACAGGCTCTATAAATTAGCTGATTCTCTATCTCTTAAATCAAGTGATTCCTCAACAGCATACATCTATAGATTGTTTAAGCTGGCAGATGGCTTATCTCTTAAGTCAAGTGATTCTTCTCCGTAAAAAACTTATTTTTTTTCAAAACTATCTCTTTTCTTGGGTAGATATATTTGTCTCAGCCTCAGGTTCATTTGTTCTCTGAGAAGATCCCTATAAAAGGATCTGCTAAACACATCGTTTATAGAGACGGTAGATACATATATGACTCATTGCCAGAATTCACTTTCTACGTAAAATGCCTCATTCCCTACGCCTATTATCCTCTCGACCGTGTATCAAGTGATCCAGCATTATTCAAGTCTCTTGCTCAAATAGTTTATGGGGCGATAGCTGATAGAAGCGACTACTCTAAGCCTACGGAGTGTGGATGGATTGTTAAGGAGGAGAGTAATGCTGAGACCCTGGGTAAAATGATTGCTTTTGTCTCTGGCGGGTCTCACATAATTAAGTGGTTGAGCCCAGCTGGGTATTATGTTTATGTTGTTGTTTCCCTAGGATCTGCTGAATACAAGAGATAGATCTGAGAGCTAAAATATATATTTTTGTTAAACAAAATTCCTTTGGTGAACGGTTTTGAACAATAAGTATAAGTGTTTATTCTCTCTCTACGAAGAGTGTGTTGTTATAGCGAATTCAAAGAGTGATAAGCTGAAGAAGATGTATGAGGAGAACACGGATGAGTTCATATCGTCTGTGTGCACGCTGTGTATAAAGAGTTTCAGGCTAAAAAAAGGTCTTGGGTTCATTCATGAGTATCGTGGTCAGAGAACAGGTGTTACTCTATAGATCTATACAAGGATCTACGGTGCCTAGCAGATGTCTGTGATCAAGATATCTAAGGATCTATATGATAAGCTTAGCGAGATAGCTGAGAAGTCTCAGAGAAGCATTAAGGAGGTTGTTGAGGAGGCTATAAGGATCTATGTCCTAGGCTCATTGGGTGGGTCAAAAGACATTAAGTCCGTGAAGTCAGGCATAATAGTTAATCAGTATAATACTAAGTGCTATAGGTGTGGGAGAGATATTGCTCCTGGTGAGCTCATCTACTGGGTTAAGTATGAGTATGCTGACGGATCCTCAAGATCCTTCATCTACTGCCTAGACTGTTACTATCAGTCATCAGCGTTAAAAGAGCAGTATCTCACCAAGAAGAAGCTTGAGGCGATTATCAAGGGTCTTAAGAAAGAGGCTGATGAGCTGGGTGAGAAGGTTATTAAGCTCAGATCCGAGGTCAAGCTCTATGACATTAAGCACCAGATCTATAGATTGTATCATGATGTCGTTGAGAATTTATCTGATCAGGATCTTAAGAACAAGATGAGTGAATTTCTTGACAAGCTAATAGATCTTGATAATAAGGTTAATAGTGTATTAGAGGATCTGAAGTATTTCATGAAGAAGAGAGCTCGTAAGGAGGAGATTGATGAGGTCGTGGAGGAGTAATGCTCTTTTTGAGCAATATAAATCTATGTTTGTGGAGGCTGGCTCCTGATGTCCTCGGGGTCTGAGTTTAAGGGTATTGAGGCTTTACCTAGTGAGATTAAGAGATGCTTAGACAAGATCCGAGAGAGGAGACAAAAGATCCTCACCATATACAGAGACGCTAGACTGTATGGGTATAGCACATTTGAGTCTGTTGAGGAGATAGGGTGTGTTCTCTACGCATTGTTCAAGGGTATTCCGCAGTCTGATATAGCCAGATATATTCTTGTTGAACCCCAATCTCTTAATCGTTTCATTTCGAGAATAAGAACCGAGGGCAAGGCGTGGATATGGAACCCAGGTCTTAGGAAATGGGAGGAGCACACTATCAACGAGAAGGAGCTTGTTGAGGCAATAATATCTAGGCTGGCTGAGAAGGAGAAGCTTCATCACATATCAGATGTTGAATACTCAGCAGTTATCAGAGAATTCAGGAAGTCTCCGCTTAGGAGGACTAGACCTCCTGGGGCACCAGCATACTACACACCGTCTCAGGTTGAGGAGACTGTTAAAGCCATCAGAGACGTATCCACCTACATAAGGGAGCACAGATCTGAGCTAGCGTCTAAATACGGGATTGAGATTCCTTCTAACCCAGATCTATGGAATGAGGAGTATGCACCTATTTTATCAGATGTTATCTCAGCTATATGCACAAGTAAATATGGCATGGGGGTTGATCCCAGGAAAATAAGTGATTGTATAGCGAGATACAAGATCCTGTTTAGAAGAATTAAGCAATTCAGCAGATTCTTCGAGGGAGAGATAGGAGCTGTTACAAGGAGAGTTGTTCCACGATCAACCACGTTGTTCACTCACCACGTGATTAAGCTAAGAGAATACTATAAAAAGACAGATAACAATGAGTTCAAGGCGTTCTACGACATAATGCTTCTGCACATATGGAGCGGGGCTAGAGAGGGCTATTCAGCAATTACTGAGTATGTTGCTCGTCTAAGGATTATGGGAGGTGCTGAGCCAAAGGATCCTAAGATGGCTGAGGCTTTTAAGGAGCCTAAGGGTCTTGACCTAGACCACGACCTTGTTAGAATGAGTCTCATAGGTATTAAGTGGGAGAAAGCTATAACAGATCCTTATGGAAGACTGCTCGGCTTCGAAATATTTGAGTCCAAGACAAATGATGTGTGGATTCTTAAGATCCCCTGGATCTCTTGGATAGATCCTGATTATATACCGAGGCTTGAGAAGATACGTGAATTCGCTAAGAGAAACAATATAAGGTCTGTGATCAAGAGCATACTGGCTTTCTACGGGGTTATCAAGCCAGGAGACAAGTATTCTGTTGCCAGCTTCGAGAAGTTCTACTCGAAATGGGTTAAGGCTCTCAAGAGGATCCTTGACTTAGACTATGAAATAACGCCTCATAGACTAAGGAGTGCTCACGTATCTATACTAAGTGAGTTCGGTGTCCACCTAGAGTATATAGTTGAGAATATTGGATGGGGAGTTGGATGGGATGATCTCAACACCGCTAGAGAATTCTACAGAGAGATCTCGCAGACCTATCTCAACCAAATGATTGCTACTGCAGAGAGAAATGCTACTCAGCTTGTCTCAAAGATCTCGGCTGAGCTCAGGAGATAAAATAATTGTTTTTATCTGTTTACTCATCTCCTCAATGTCTCTTATGTCTCTGAACCCTATGTAGCCTATTTTTCTCCTCCCCACAAGAACCGTGCCCTTCTCTGTCTTCACTATTATGAATGGTGATTGTGTCGGGTCGTATAGTGCTCTCCATGTTTTTCTAATCTCTTTGTAGAGTTCTTCTCTGTTTATCTCTGTGTCTAGCTCCTCGAATGCTAATATGTTCTCTATGTAGATCCTTGGTTTCTGGCATTGTGTCTCTCTGCATATATCACTTATTATTTTCTTGGCTGTGCTCAGTATGGTATCTATGTCTGATGCACCTGATATAATGATTTTTCCTGTTCTGAAGACCGCTACTGAGCTCTTCTCTGTCTTCACTATTATTGATGGTATGTGTCTCATGCGTATCCTGGCTCTGCCGTAGATGGATAATTTATCTACTATCTTCACAAGATCTATTTCAGCCCCGACGTCTGCGGTGGCTAGAATATTCTTAATAATTACTCTGCTACTCATGTCAGCCCCAAATAAATCTTATTGTCTTAATAGCTTTATTTAATATGGGTGGGGGCATGGGCTCTGAGGTGTATAAGGAATACTATTCTCGCTTCAGAGAGATCCGTATTAACCTGTATAATCTGAGGGATCTGGTGTCTAAGGATCCTGATTTACCTGAGGAGGATCAGGACTACCTATATGATCAATTAACACAGATTCTTTCGTTAATAGATGATATTCTTGAGATGCTTGATCAGAGAATTAGTGAGTGAATAATCCTTATATTTTTGTTTAACAAAATTCTATTCGGTGAATAATATTGGGTATTAATGATGCTCTAACTCTGCTTATTCTCAGGCAGTTAGTCGGTGAATCAAATGTTCTCCAAGCATTGCTAGAGCATGTATCTGGCGAGGGCTCCAGCGATGTAGCTAATAGACATGGAACAACTAAATACATTGTTCGTAGCCTCAGAACCAGGCTATATGAAAGGCTCGGATCCCCCTCCTTAGCCGAGGAATTAGTTATCTATAGTGTCCCGATTATTCTCAAGGTCGTTGAGCCTGTTGCGAGTAAGAATGTGTGTAAGTTGTGTGGTAGAACAGGTCTATATCTTGAGTCTCATATACTGAATTCTCACAGGGATCTTGTTAATCACTATCTGAGTATTGTTAAGAGTGAGCTTAAGAAAATGATTGAGGCTAGGGCGGTGAATAGGTGAATGACTGATTATAATCTGAGGATTGAGTTGGTTGATAACTTAGGAAGGATCTATAGACTTACGCTGTGGAGAGATCCTAAGCCAGATCTACTTACGCTAGAGATACTCGGAGGAAAGAGATACAATAGCTACAGCGTTTATCTCAGCCGAGGCTCATCATCAAAGATAATTGATGCTGTATCAGATCTCATACTAGCAACAATTGTATCAAGTATCAGACCTCCCAGCAAGAAGGGGCTGGTGAAGAAATTTATTTCTGTGGTGAGCGACTTAGCTAAGGAGATTGCTGAGGGGATCGAGTAATGTCCTCATCAAAGAAGCAAATTAAGTATAAAGGATCCTCAAAAATCTTCTGCAAGTCCAAGACAAGGATCTATGACCTAAAACTCTTCATTGATTATCTTGAGCATAAGGGGATTCGGATCAGAGATTGGTGGGATGAAGATGATAAATACTGCTTCGAGACTGAGTAGCGAGAAGCAGTTGAGAGAATATGAAAAAAAGAAATTGTTTTATTAATGCTTCTGTGAACGCTATGCACTAGATATCTATTTTCCCCATCTTAAGTCTCTTCTTCTCTTTCTCAAGCTTCTCTCTTATTGCTTCCTCAACGAATTCTGATAATGCTCCCTTCCTGAACTCGATTACGCTTCTCACTTTATCCAAGAGATCTTTGTCTAGTCTTAGTGTTATTCTAACTTTCCCCTCTGTGCTCATTTCTTCTCAGCCTCTATCTTATCAAGTTTCTCTTTTATTGCTTCCTCAATGAATTTCTTCAATGCTCCTTTTCTCGCTGGTAGCAGTTTCCTCAGTTCTTTCATTAGATCACTTGATATATGTATTGTTGTATATACCTTCTCCGACTTAATCTCTTCACTCAATATGTTTCCACCACATATATATAATATACCTAAAAGCTTTTAAATTTTTTTGCACAAATACATACATGGTGAATATATTTGGAGATTGAGAGAATACCTGTGGAAGACCCCGAAAAAATCCCTGCTCTATACAAAGAACTTGAGAAATCAGAGACATTTAACGATGCAGTTGATGAGATATACGAGTTCTTAGCTAAGCACAAGGTATTTATCAACAAGTCAGCTGTTCAGCTAATCAGACTAGGAGACTGCATGTTCGACTGCGTGATTAGAGTGTATCTATCTACTGTTGCTATATCAATTCTCATGGTTCAAGGATCTAAGGAGGCTGAGATAATTGTCTGGAGGCTATAGGGATCTTGTGGCTGAGATAATTAAGGGTTCTAAGG
>POCB01000153.1 GCA_002899805.1 Fervidicoccus sp. | reverse complement strand
TATTACCTATTGAGTTATTACCCTCGCATGGATTTATGCGGGATCTTAAGTATATTATAACGTCATTATCAAAAGGTTCTAGTATTATTTTTCCATAGCGAGCAAAAAGAGATAAAGCTTTCTTTAAGCCTCTGATTTTCTTAATTCCAAGTTTTCTATCTGAAAACAAGTAAGAAATATTTAAATAAGAAATAATGGATCTCTAATTACTTGGGGGTGTTTACTTTTGAGCACAACTTTGAGCGCAACCATGGAATTTGAAAACATTGAAAAGCTGAAGCAGTTTGTTGAGAAGAGGATCGCTGAGCTTAGCGCAGAGCTTGGTGAGGTTCTGAGGAGGATCGATGCTCTTCACGGTATCGTCGAGAATAAGAGGAGAGTATTTGAAGCTCTAGGATTGAAGTTTCAGGACAGAGGCTATGAAGGGATAAAGCTAGGAGGCGATATAACTATAATGATAGATCCTCCACCTGATGCGCTTGTGAACATATATGAGGGAATATCAGAAAACCTAAATAAGGAGCTCAATGCATATAGAAACCTTAAGAATGCTCTTTCTAAGCTTCCATCATCTCCAGAACTCTCTATATCAGCAACTCTCGTTCTTGATCAAAACATACCGAAGCATATCGTTCTGAAAACTGTCAAGTAGGTAATTTTTTTGAATTCGAAAGAAAAGCTTCTACTCCTTTTAATTTTTTTTCTCTTACCACTGCTTTCTACTCACGTTGCTAGCACTCAATCTGTATATGTTCCAACCCTTCAAAGTATAGAGCGCGTCGTGCAGAAGCCGTTCGTCTATGAAATGGACAGCTCTTTTCCAAATCCTTATGTGCTCTCGGATGGAAGCTCAATCCTCTACCAACCTTCACCTGCATTTGTGGAAATATACAACTTCTACACTAATGAAACTGAGCTTAGGTATTCGGTAAACGGATACGTTACTGCAGTGGATGAGGGCTGGCCTTATATAGCAGTTGGAACGAGCACGGGAGAGGTATTAATAATAGATGAGTCATCCAATTATTCTGTGAGAAGGTTTGAGGCGGGCTTTTCTCAAGTATCTCAGCTATACGTCCTTGATAGTAGGTATGTTCTCTCCTTATTCTCAGATGGATCTATGCTTCAGTATGACATTCTTAATGACTCGTGGATCGCATACAGACCTTTAAGCTTCAACTCGACAGCTGAAAGCGTCCAAAGCTATCAGGTTCTGAGCATTTGGAAGGATGGAGGAAGCGTTCTTCTGCTCTGCACTCCAACTTTTGCTGGGAGCAATAAGATATACATACAGCTTGTCCCCTCATCAAATTCAACCTCTGTTTCTGGGATAGAAGTCCTTGTAAACTTCACGGGGGTAAACTTAATATCGAAGGGAATAACCGACAGCAATGGAAGCCTAGAAGTAAGCGTACCCTCTGGAGCAAGCTTGAGTAGCAGCGTTGACATATACATCGCTTCACAGAAAAGCGGCTTCTACTACTATGCCCAGTATACATTAGGAAGCATAATTAACACGTTGGTCACAATACCCTATCCGCCCAGCTCCATGCAAATTGTTAGAGTTACATATTTTGCATCAAACTATATCTTATACAAAGCAACTCCATCTCCAAGCGGATTGGTGTTCACGAATACGTACTCATTTTCTGCAGATCGGGTTATAGGATTACTGAGCACGGATAACTCTCTTGGCTTCAAATACATACTGCTTCTCTCTGAAAGCGGCACACTTAATATCATAAGGCTTTCTCAATTCCTCCAGCCTATAGGAAACGATACCTACTATATGTGCAACGTGAGCTCTTTCGACTCAACTAAAGACGGATCTTATTTAATATTAGGATATCCGGATGGAACACTTATAGCGTTTTCCTATAATGAAAAAGGTTATTCAGCCTTTCACAGCTATAAGCTCACTTCCTCTCCCTCCCTCCTCAAAGCCTTGAGCTCTTCGCCTCTCTCAATCATAGCTTTTGATGGGAACTACTTCAATGCCCTCATATATTCTCCTCAAAACAACACTCTCTGGCCAATACTGAGGGATGAAAACAGCCTGGGCTATTCAATTGGGGGCGTGATCAAGAGCTACTTAACGAATCAGGACAGGGCTCTCTTTTTTACCGGGAGCTCTTTGCTTGTTGTTGATGGAATAAGTGAAATATTCTCATTTTCTTATCTCAACATGAGCGAAAGAGCTCTATGTAGCGTTGAGATAAGCGTCTACGGGGCGGACGGGAGCACACCCCAGAGCTTTTCTATATCGTTAAGCGGTCCTGCAGACTACTATACAGGGGTTGTCTACAACAACACCGTACTCTTCAAGGATGTCGTTCAAGGTGCTTATACTCTAACCGTGACTCCTTATCAAAGCATTTACGATCCTGAAGCAGTCAGCATTGACGTGACCGGGAGCTCAAGAATCCCAATTGCCCTCTCGCTTCATGTTTTTCAGGTCTCAATAGGATTGATGGATACGCTCATAAAAGCTCCTCCGAAGGGGTCATTTCAATACAGTTTGTATTATCCCTCGGGCAATACCTCTTCTGGTACTTGGATTCCCCAGTACCAACACCTCTTACTCAACCTTACATATGGGCAGTATGCAATCGACATAATTCCCAGCTACTCTTCTATCTACCAGAAGGAGAGGATATACTTCTCAGTTCCAGAGAACCTCTCATTCGAAGTCAACTTGAGCAGAACTACATATGTTTTCGGAATCCAGGTTATAGATCAGCTTACTGGTTCTCCAGCAAAGGGCACATTCTTAATAACACTCAACGACACACTTGGAAACTCTTACTCCTCTGTAACGCAATACAATACAATTGCGTACTTTACCCTTAACGATGTAGGCAATATGAGCGTGGAGATTTCCCCAAGCGGGGGGTCAAGTGCTCAAATGTACCAGCCGACTTCAACTACTGTTCCAGCATACAGCAGTATGGTTTACCCCATTAGCATTGAGAGGAACAACTACACATTAACTATCAGCGTGAGGGATTTAGACTCAGGGGCTTATGCGAGGGGCGCGAATGTGAGCATTGGAGGTTTAGAATATACAGTCCCCTCCAATGGGACTATCTCGATTATTCTTCCTTCAGATACGTATACTGTAAATGTAGGGGGAGGGATCTACCAATCATACTTGCAAGCTGTTAATCTATATGGAAACACCTCCATATCGATAGGGCTGAGGAGGCTGTTTGGATCTCTGGACATAATCGTTTCGCTTGGTAGCGGATCCCCCATTTCTGGGGCTGTAGTAAATATAGAAGGGCTCGACAACAAGAACAGCTATACCTTCATTACAGACAGCACGGGAGAGGTAAGGGCGTCAATTCCATACGGTCTTTATGCAATAAACGTAACTGCTCCCTACTGCTCTTCTTTCACCCAGATCATCAATGTGAACTCTTCATCAATTCAAACAATATATGTAAAGATGAGCTACACGTTATTAGGTTACTTCAGGGCATATCTAATATACATAGTTATAATTGCTATTGCGGCAGTCGCTATTGTAATTTCAAGGAGGTATGTAAAGAAGAGGCTGGAGCTTCTTTCTCAGCAAGAAGTTGAGGAGGCGCTCTAGCCTTGCCTAAGCTTCCGTTTTTAAGAAGTAAAGATGAGAAGAGGAAAAAAGTAGAAAAAATCGAGAAGAAAGGGGAAGAGGAGCTCACATTAGAGAACCTATTTGAGGAAGAGATCACATTTTACCATATACAGAGGGCAAGAGGAGTAACTTACGCGAATATAGGAGGGAACTATAGCGAAGTTGAGAGTTACCCCTTAAATCCGCCTTGGGCATACGCCAGGATAATGTTCAATAGAGATGACGGGAGTTACATTTACGCTCTAGATGAGGTCAGGCTCAGTCCGTTAGAGACTAGGGTCTACAGCATTTTGGTGAACATACTTATAAGGGAGCTCAGCCCACCTCCAAGTGGAACGGACACGATGCAGTACTTTAAGGAAAGCGCAAAGGGGATACTTAAAAAGTACATGATAAGGCTCGGGAGGACTCCTGGAGTTTCTTGGGCGAAGATGATGTACTACATCGAAAGAGATGTAGTGGGTTATGGATATATCGACTCCCTCATGAGGGATCCAAACATCGAAGATATTTCATGCGACGGAGTTGGGAAGCCAATTTATGTTTGGCACAGGAAGTACGAGAGCCTGCCAACAAACATTAAAATCGACGATGAAGAGGCCCTGGACAGCTTCCTCGTTAAGCTCTCTCACATGGCTGGTGCTCATATAAGCGTCGCCTTCCCCATAGTTGATGCAATCCTTCCAGGAGGGCACAGGCTCGCGGGAACTTTCAAGAAGGAGGTGACTACAAAGGGATCGAGCTTTACCGTAAGGAAGTTCAGCGAAGATCCCATTACCCTTGTTGATATGATCGGATGGAACAACCTCTCGGAGGAAATGAGCGCATATTTATGGCTAATGCTAGAGCACAAGATGACCGGGTTAGTTCTTGGAGTAACAGGCTCCGGAAAGACTACTTCCCTGAATGCTATAGCCTCCCTCATTAGGCCTTCAATGAAGGTCGTGACTATAGAGGACACTCCTGAGCTCAGACTCCCCCTTGAGAACTGGGTTCAGCTTGTTACGAGGCAAAGCTACGGCATAGGGAGCGAGAAGATAGGGGAAATAAACCTCTTCGATCTAATAAAGGTGAGCCTGAGGTACAGACCGGACTACATAATAGTGGGAGAGGTGAGGGGGGAGGAGGCTTATTCGCTAATGCAGGCTGTAGCTACTGGACATGGAGGATTAACTACACTCCATGCAGAGAGCGTAGTTCAGGCTATAAACAGGCTTACGAGCGAGCCCATGAACATACCCAAGTCCTTTGTCCCATTTTTAAACTTCGCTTTTGTTACGAAGAGGCAGATGATAATCAACCCTGATGGGACTTTTCAGATCGTTAGGAGGATAACAAACCTATGGGAAATATACGACTACGGAGACTATGTGGAAATATTTAGGTGGGATCCAAACAAAGATAAGTTCTACTTCGACATCTCGAAAAGCGAGAACCTGAAAAAGATAGCTGAGATGAGAGGGAAAGATATGGAGTGGATAGAGAAGGAGATAGAGAACAGGAAGCTGGTTTTAAGGTATTTGAGGCTAGAGAAAAAGAGGTTTTACTTGGATATAGCAAAGTACGTTAGGATGTATTACCAGAATCCTGAGAAGCTCATGAGTGAAGTGAGGGGAAGGCTTGAAGGCAGGGTGGAGGGAATTTGATTCATTTCAGAAGAAGGAAAGAGAAGAAGGGGATAGGTCTTTCCCTCCTCTATGAGAGGATCTCCCTCCTCTACTTCGGAAAGCTAGGGAAAAAGCTAGTAAAGACCTACCAACTAGATAATAAGCTTGAGCAGGCAATGTCCTTTAACCATCCAGTAGTTTATGCATCAAAGCTGCTCATGAATACTTTTCTCATCGCAGTTCCATCGCTTATAATTTCTGTATACCTTTTCATCCAATTTAAAGCCTTAGTTCTCAATCTTAAAGCATTTGGCGTAGTGCTCCCCATTCTGATCCTCTTCGCTCCAATCCTCTACTTCCTCCTCAGAATCGCATTTCTGAACTCATACATATCATCTAGGGCTCACAATGTTGAATCCGAGCTCCCCCTCTTTGCATCCTACCTTACTTCTATGGTTGTCTCCGGCATAGGGCCTCAGAGGGTTATAGAGGCGATAGCTGAGAGCGACCTCTTCGATGCTATTAAGAAGGAGGCGCAGCTTATCAAGAGGAACATGAGGATCTTTGGCTTAGACTCTCTAAGCGCGATAGAGTCTGTAGCTAAGAACCACCCGAGCAAGGAGTTCAGAGAGTTCATGACAGGCTACGTCTCTACGATAAGGGGAGGGGGCGATGTGGTACACTACCTCCAGTTAAAAACTGAATCTTACTTTAAGGAGAAGGAGAGGGACATGGATAAGCTCGTTGAGGGGGTTGGAACTGTATTGAGCACTTACATGATTATCTTTGTTGTCGTCGGGTTAACGATAAACATAATAATCGCTGTACAGGGAGGGGGATTATCGCAATACATAGGATCGAGCATGAGTGCAACACCGATGATAGTGACCTTCAACTTCATACTAATGCCGATAGTGACAATATTTTCAATAATAATAGTAGGGGGGATCCTCCCAAAGTATAACGTTGTTTATAAGGAGCCTTATCTCTATTTGGGAACATCGATACCTTTAAGCTTATTCGCATTTTCGATCCTCATGGCTTTAGGAGGATATAGGGTTTTCACCTCTCCAGATAGAATGAGCGTAAACCTAGCGATCTCCGCAATAGGTATTGCATTTATACTAGCATCAATTCCTCCTATGCTTGCGTACAGAAGGATAGAGAAGATGGAGAGGAACATTTCTCGCTATCTCGGGAGCTTCCTGACCGATCTTTCTGAGATTAGGAAGGCCGGGCTGAACCCTGAGAAAAGCATAATTTATTTAAGTAGCAAGGACTACGGAAGCTTCACCCCAATTCTGAGGAAGCTATCATCTTCTCTTCAAGTTGGAGTCAATATGAGGAGGGCCGTGAGGATAGCCATTGTAGGGTACAAGAACTGGTTCATGAGGGCTATAATGCGAATGCTCGTTGATATAATAGAGTACGGCGGCGGAACCCCGCAACTTCTTGATACGATTGCTTCTTATGGGAGAAAGCTCTCCGATTTTGAAAATCAGCTCAAGACATCTCTTAGGTCCGATGTATTTCTCCCGTACATAGGTTCAATTCTCAACATAGTCTCAACGGTCATGATCATTTATCTTATGGTCACATCATTGCATGTAATGAATCCAAC
>POCB01000127.1 GCA_002899805.1 Fervidicoccus sp. | reverse complement strand
CTCTCATCTGGCCACGCCGCTCTCTCCACAACTATGACCTCCCTCTCCTCAGAGAATGCTCTCCTCCCTTCGATCTTCTCTGCTTCGAGCAATAGCTTCACTGCCTCCTTAGCATTGAGAGGACCCCTCTCCTCATCTATATCGAGGAAGAAGAAGGTGTGCAACCCCCTCTTCAGGTTTTCAGCCATGACGATGTAAGGATAAGTTGAAAGGATCCCGTCCCTCGGATACACTATAGTAGCGCTCTCCCCGAACTTATAAGCGAAGAGCCCAGTAGAAGATATTGAATATGAAAGAATGTTGACTGAGGGGACATATTTGACCCGGCATCCTTTCTTCTGGAACATCGTTTTCAAAACTGAGTGGGTCGTCGCAATGAATGGATCTCCTATTGTGGAGAGGGCGACCTTTTTACCGTTCAGGACTTCACGAAGGAGAACCTCGCCAGACTTATCTTCGAGATCCCTCCTGGAAAGTACCACTACATTCTCCCTGCTGACTCCTATTCTGTTCAAGGCATCGATGACATCGGGGTGGTAGAAGCTCGTGTATCCTTCGAAGAATACCCTATCAGCCCTTCTCAAGAGCTCTGCAGCCTCGAGCGTTATGTGTTTTTCGCAGAGACCGAGGCCTACAAAATAGATTTCACCGGAGCAAATGCTCAAGGTCACCATTCCCCAGCAGTGATCAGATATTAATAAGGTGGCTTATTTATCGATTCTCTAGGGATCCTGTGATGATAACGAAGAATGAGAGAGGAGAGCTGGTGATTGGAGGAGTATCTGCGGAAGAGCTAGCCGAAGAATTCGGAACCCCTCTATATGTATATGACGAAGAGACAATGGAGCTCAAGTTTCATGAGCTGTGGGGATCCTTCTCTTATGTACCGCTGAAAATACTTTACGCAGCGAAGGCCAACTCGAACATCCACATCCTCAAAATATTCAGATCTCTGGGTGCTGGACTCGACGCTGTCTCTCCCCATGAAGTCCTTCTGGGGAGGATGGCTTCCTTCCCTCCTGAATCGATTTTGTTCACAGGTAGCAGTGTGAGCAACGAAGATATGAGGATCGTCGCTGAAGCAGGAGCCATGATAAACATCGACTCCTTCTCTCAGCTCAGGAGGTTCTCCTCTTTGTTCGGAAGGGGAAAAGTATCGATAAGGCTGAACTTGGGGTATGGAGAAGGTTACCACTCATATTTGGTCACTGGAGGGAGGACAAAATTTGGAGTGAGATTGGAGGAGCTCAAGGATGTTCTGGAATTTTCCAGAGAAAATGGGATAGATGTAGTTGGGCTTCACTCTCACATGGGCTCAGGGATCAGCGATCATGTTCTGTTCGTGAAAGCGTTGAACGATCTTCTAGCAATAGCTGAGCACATAGACAGCGTTGAGTTCGTCGATGTTGGAGGAGGGCTCGGGATAAGCTACAGGAAGGACGACCCCTCTTTAGATGTCAAATCTTTCGGCAAAGAGCTCTCTCTGACTATGGAAAGGTTCATGGAGAAGACGGGGAGAAGGCTTGAGCTCAGGGTTGAGCCTGGTAGGTTTCTCACAGCCGAAGCAGGGATCCTTTTGGTGAGGGTGACCGATATCAAGGAAGCTTCTAGAGGCAGTGAAAAGGAGTACTTCATTGGCGTTGACAGCGGGATGGGACATTTGATAAGACCCGCGCTCTATGGAGCTTACCACGAGGTAGTTCCAGCGAAGATCCATGATAGGGAGGAGATAACTGCGCATGTTGTTGGGAACTACTGTGAGAGTGGAGATATCATAGCGAAGAGAGTAAGGATCCCCGCTGTGAAGGAAGGTGAAATCCTGGCGATAATGAATACTGGTGCCTACGGGTATTCGATGAGCTCGAACTACAATCTCAGGCCTAGGCCAGCTGAAGTACTAGTGAGGAAGGGTGGTAGAGCCGAGCTCATAAGGAAGAGAGAAAGCTTTGAAGATATGATCAGAACTATGCTTTGAGGAAAAAAGGTTATGGATATATCTGCCCGGGCTCTACGACGAACCCAGGTCTGAGCGTAGTACCGCCGTTCACTACTGCCCCCTCTCCCACAATTGAACCTCTCTTTCTGTAAGCTTCTCCCCTCTTCTTCGCTTCATAGGCATCGTAGTTCAAAGTAACAACTACAGGTCTGAGGGTCGCCCCCTCTCCAATTACGCTGTCGGTCACATTCGAGTTCGAACCAATCGTAGCTCTAGCTCCAACGTAGCTCCTCTTCAGCTCAACCCCAGCCCCCACCACTGCGAAAGGCTCCACCGAGACTCCATTCCTGAGGAGTGTATGCGCACCTATGAATGCTCCTCTCGATATATATGCAGGTCCCTTTATGACGGAGTAGTGATCTATTGTTGCATTCTCCTCAACTACCACAGGTCCCTCGATGATGGCTGTCGGGCTGACCTTAGCGCTGGAGCTCACGAATACCCCTGCTGTTTCAGTCAAAAGAGATTTGACCAGCTCGAGGAGCTGCCATGGGGAGGAGAGGGTGTTATACCTCCCTGAATATATATAGAAGGATGGCTTCCTGAGCCTAAACAAATCGAGCAGAGCATCATTGATGTTTCTTACTTCACTGAATGTTGAGACCAACTCTTCTCTTTCCCCCAGTATGGCTCCCGAGAATGCATATGGAAAAGTGCCCTCGCCGAAGGAGCCAGCCCTCCTTACATATCTCCCTATGAATTCAACATCAACTCCTATTCTTCCAGCCTTCTCTTCAGCTGGCAACTGATCGGGGACAACAACAGCGAGGAGCCTACCTCCAGCTTCATTCCAGCTTTCGAGGGAACTCTGAAGAAATTCTGAAGGGAATATATGGCTTCCGACAAGGAGGACAATATCATCTTCCTCTGCCTTCTGGAGAGCCTCAGTAACACACTCGACTGTTGGCTTCCCAGAGCATTCAATCAGAGAAGCTCTCTCTCCTATTGCTTCTCTCACCTGTCCCGAAATGGACGGATAGGCAACTATGATATCCTTGAATCCACTGCTCAGGGCAGTTTGTGCTATCCAAACAGCAATCGGCTTCCCCAAAACTGTTGTGTTCGGAACCGGCTTCTCACGCTTTGTAAGTGGAAATAGGCTCTCGAAGTCCGGCCCACTCACGTATACAAACGAAACCATTTCACATCACTCCACGGTTACTGTTTTTGCGAGGTTCCTCGGTCTATCAGGGTTGTACCCCCTCCTCACAGCTGTATAGTAGGCGAGGAGCTGGAAAGGGGGAGTGAGAGCGTAAGGCTCAAGCATAGGATCGACTTCAGGGACTCTGAACAGAACCTTGGCTCCGAGTTTTTCCTTGAACTTCTCTGGTGCTAGAGCAACTGTGAGGGCCCCCCTCGCATTCATTTCAGCTACATTGCTAGCTATCTCATCTGAAGAATCAGAGCTAACTATGAAGAACACGGGAAAATCCCTTTCAACCAAAGCTATTGGGCCATGCTTCGATTCTCCCGCAGGGTATGCCTCAGCATGTATGTAAGAGATCTCCTTCAACTTCAGGGCAGCCTCATAGGCTAGTGGAACCCCCAGCCCTCTCCCAAGGAAGTAGAGGCTCTTTGTTGTATGTATTCTCTCCGCCATCCCCTTCGCAGCTCCCTCAGTCATCGCTATAGATTCCCCAGCGATTCTCCCTGCCTCCCCAAGGATCGCTAGGGCCCCCCTCTCTTCATCCTTCCCCATTTTTCCCACTTTCGAAGAGAATTTAATCGATAGAAGCGACGCTACTAGCGCCTGAGTTAAGAAAGTCTTAGTTGCTGCGACCCCGATCTCTGGACCGGCCCTCATAGGTATGGTGAAGTCTGCTTCTCTCCCTATCGTGCTTCCCATCACGTTGGTTATTGCTACTGCCGTCGCCCCCCTGGCCCTAAAGGCTCTCATCGCCTTCATTGTATCGATCGTCTCTCCGCTTTGGCTGACGACCATAATTATATCTCCTCTATCAGCTAAATGCTCCACTGTTCTGAACTCTGAAGCGATGAAGGGATAGACAATCTTCCCGGTGAGCTTCTCGAAGAAGAGCTTGAGGAGAAGCGAAGCGTGGTAGCTGGTTCCTGCAGCGGTGACAAAGAGCTTCTCTCCCCTCATCAGCAGGTCTGCAGCTCTGTCCAATATATCGTCACTCATAAGCCCCTCATATGTGTTCTTGAGGACTTGAGGCTGTTCATGAATCTCCTTTATCATGAAGTGGGGGTATCCTCCCTTCCTCACCATATCTGATTTCCAGTCCACATAGATTATTCTCTTCTTCAGATCAACCACTTCGCCGCTCAAGCTCTCCAAGTGGACATGAGATGGAGAGATCCAGCCTATCTCCCCGTCGGAGAGGGGAATGAAGGCATTTGTATGGTCGAGCATGGCTGGAATGTCGCTGGCTATTAGGTTGATCCCTTCAGAGATTCCTATGATCAGAGGACTCTCTCTCCTTGCGAAGAATATTTTATCAGGCTCCTTCACAGAAACGAGTGCGAGGGCGTAGCTGCCTTCCAACATGGATACTGTCTTCTTGAATGCTGTGAAGGTGTCTGAGTTTTTTGATAGCTCCTCCACCATATGTGCTATCACTTCAGTATCAGTTTCGCTCTTGAAGATATGACCCTTCGCTTCAAGCTCCCTCTTCAGTTCGAGAAAATTCTTGACAATACCGTTATGAACTACCGCGATCTCCTGCTTGCAATCTACCTGAGGATGAGCGTTGATCTGAGTTGGAGCACCATGTGTGGCCCATCTAGTATGTCCTATCCCAGTGAATCCCGGTGTGTTTGGAAAATCGTACCTCTTCGCAACCTGTTCGAGCATGCCATCGCTTTTCTTGATTATTATCCTCCTCTCGCTCGCATCTATCATAGCTATTCCTACGCTGTCGTACCCTCTGTATTCGAGGGATCTGAGCCCATTGGTTATTATCTCAGCGACCTTCTGGTTCCTAGATGATGGTAGACAGGTTACCCCTATTATTCCGCACAAGCTGCGGTACCTCGCCTTCCTTGAACGCTATTTCTTTTCTCCACACTGTTTATAACTTTGATGAAAAGATCTCAGAGGGAATGGGAAGCTATCCCCTCTGTAAGCAGCATCCCAGAAAAGATATTCATATATAGAGCTCAGCCTGAAGGCCTCTTTTGCTTCATCCCATTCCTCTTCGCTGATCCTGTTAAGGGCTTCATCCGCTATATTGAGCACTCTATTCACAATCTTCACATATTCGCCGATAGAGTATGTCTCTATCCATTTCCTGTAGATATCTTTTGGAGAACCTCTGGTTTCTAGGTATCTGCCAACCTCCAGATATATCCAGTAGCAGGGGAGCACAGCTGAAAGTCCTATGGGAAAGTCCCTGGATAGGACAATGGCGAGGAGGTGGTTGACATATGCTGCATTGACTGGGTTTGGTGGCGTCCTTTCTATCTCATCCCTGCTTATCCCCCATGCTGCGAAGAAGCTTTCATGGAGTCTCTTTTCCACCTCATAGACTCCCAAAGCATCCTCAACGAAAATCCTCTGCCAGTCTTCCTCAGGCGATCTGGCTGCGAGAGAAGCTAGAGCTTTCGCAAAGCCCCTGAGGTAAATCGTGTCCTGAATTACATATCTTTTGAAGACTTCTTCTTTCAGCGACCCATCCGTGAGCCCTCTTATGAATGGATGGGTGAGTATAGCTTCATATATATCCAGAATACTTCTCCAGAGCCTTTGGGTTGGTCTCTCTAGCAAAAGCTCCACCAAGATCTCTTCAATGAAGTAAAAGATAAAGTTTAGCGATGCCTTCGCTTTCCTCCTTAAAATCCCCTGTAGGATCAATAAAAACCGGAGATACTATGCAGGGAGAATCGTGGAAGTATGCTGCGATTTATATATTGCTGAGCATACCTCTGAACTTCCTATCGAAGGACATACTATCGGTTTCCGGTCCGTTTTTCCTGACATTTGTTCGCTCAGCCATCATCGCCGCCTTTCTTATGTTGATGATGAGAAGAGTCCCCAAGATAGAGCCTTTCCACATTCTCATGGCATCGCTCATCTACGTGAGCACAGTTCTATGGCTGTTCAGCCTCATTTTCCTTACTCCCGGAGACTCGATTGTTCTAGGCTATTCCATGCCCATGATAGCAGTCATTCTCGGTAGATTCATTCTAGGGGAAAAGGGAAGAATTTGGATAAGCCTAATCTCTCTGTCCGGGTTCGTTGTATACTCCGTTCCTATATCTTCCGCAGGAAGCTTTGCGGGAGCGTTCATATCTTTCTTGAATGCGTTCTTTTGGGCCCTCTACAGCGTCTTGTATAGGAAGAGGATAAACGCGGATCCTATTGAGACGAACGCCGCCATTTTCCTCATCATGACGCTGATTTCCATTCCTTTCACTTTTTTAGAGAAGCCGCCGAGTACGGAGATGCTTCAGCCAAGATATCTTTTCGATCTCTTCTGGCTCTCAATAGCTGGTGGAGCCCTTCAGTTCGTATCATGGAACAAGCTCTTACTGTTAGAGGGTATCGAGAAGGCAACATTGGAAAGTTATCTCGTCCCCATTGGAGTCCTCTCGACTCAGATCTTCATTTACGGGAACGCCCCAAACTCTCTCCAGATATTGGGGCTGGGAATTGCCTTGTTCGGAGTTTTCCTGCCAGAAATTCTCGGAAGAGTATCTAGTCCTTCACTATGGAGGAAGAAAGCTTGACAAAGCAGACGACAAGCATCGCCCCTTCCAAGGGCGATGTTAGGTTCGAATATATTGTTTGAAAATCAAGTACAGTGAAGTACGGGGAAACCCCACGAAGATGGCGTCTCGAATGTGTTAAATGCCTCCGTAAAGGGATGCCCGATAAGGGCTCTACATATCCCCGAGTCACAAGGATCTGGGAGGAGCCCCCTGCTCCCAGCGAG
>POCB01000227.1 GCA_002899805.1 Fervidicoccus sp. | reverse complement strand
GAATAATGGCTATTATACCCCTCCTCATGAGCCCCTTCATAAATGCATATGTGGTCAAGAAGCTCATTGGGCCGGGGTTCGGATACAATACGCTGAGCTGGATCCTCTACCATCTAACAGGCCTAGATCTTAGGATATCTTTCAGCGGGATAGCTGGAGTGATAGTAACACAGATAATAACTTATTACCCGATCGTCTATCTGAACGTCTTCTCATCCATGATGAACATAGACCCCAACCTCGAGGAGCAGGCTGAGAACCTCGGCGCGAAGGGGTTCAAGCTCTTTCGAAGCGTCACCCTCCCCCTTAGCATACCAGGTCTCATCGCAGGAGCAGCACTTGTCTTCATATTCAGCATCGAAGACGTGGGAGCACCGATAATATTCGGAGTGAGGGATGTCCTCTCCTACCAAATATATAACTACTTCCAGGGCGTCAGAGTGAACGTCAACTCTCCCGAAACGGGAGCCCTCGCTCTGACAATGCTCCTCATCTCACTGACGATATTCGTCCTCATAAGGAGGCAGACCAGCCTGAGGCAGTATGCAATGGTGAGCAAAGGGGGGAGGTGGATTCCCAGAGAGAGAATGCTCGGGCTTAAGGGGAAGATAGCTGTCTACCTCTTCGTTTTTCCCCTCGTAATAATAACGATGCTCCCCCAGATCGGAGTATTCCTCCTAGCATTTTCTGAAAGGTGGGGATCGGATCCTCTTCCCTCCGGCTTCACACTCTCTAACTTCGTAGAGCTCGTCGAAATAAAGGGCGTGTTCAGGGGCATCATGAACAGCCTCCTCTACTCCACCGCAGCTGTCGCCATCATAGTCCTCTTGGGCCTTAGTGCAAGCTATGTGGTGGCGAGAGTCAAGATAAGGGGTATGAGCGTCCTCGACTACCTCTCGACGATGCCCCTGGCAATCCCAGGGCTCATATTCGCTTTCGGATACTTCTACTTCTTCCACGAATACTTCCCCAACACTCTCCTCGATCCCCTCTATAATCCAGCCCTTCCACTCATACTCGTATACTCTGTGAGGAGGCTCCCATTCACTTCCAGGAGCGTTTTCGCAGGTCTCCAGCAGACCCACGTCAACCTGGAGGAGTCGAGTCTAAACCTAGGAGCATCTAGGCTCAGAACCCTCGGCTACATAGTCATACCCCTAATAGCTCTGAACATAGCTAGCGGGGCGATGATAACCTTCGTCTACTGCATGGGGGAGACCAGCGCTAGTATAACCCTGGGAGGGCTAGGTGGAGATGTCTCGAGCCCCAACCACAAGGGGCCAATAACCATGGTGATGCTGGATCTCATAACCAGCGGAAGGCTCGCTGGGGTGAACCTGGCTGCAGCCCTGGGAGTCCTCCTCATGGGCATCCAGATAGCAGTCATAGTCATCATAACCATGATATTCAAACAGAGCTATGCTTTCATAGGGGTGTGAGAGCAATGAAGGTTGTCCTGAAGGATCTCAGGAAAACATATGAAGGTGGAAAGGTCGTAGCCGTGGATGATGTATCCCTCGAGATAAGGGATGGAGAGTTCTTCTCCTTCCTTGGACCGAGCGGCTGCGGGAAGACGACGACCCTCAGACTCATAGCGGGATTCGAGTACCCAGACAAGGGGAGCATTTTCATTGGAGATGAAGAAGTCACATTCAAGAAGCCCTACGAGAGGAACACGGCGATGGTCTTCCAGAACTATGCCCTCTGGCCCCACATGACGGTATATGAGAACATCGCCTATGGTCTCAAGATAAGGAAAGTGAGGGAGGAGGAGCAGAGGAAGAGGATAAGGGAAGTATTGGAGCTGGTGAAGCTGACGGGCCTGGAGAACAGATATCCAACGCAGCTCTCGGGAGGGCAGCAGCAGAGGGTAGCTCTCGCCAGGGCTCTCGTAGTCCAGCCGAAGGTTCTTCTGCTGGATGAGCCTCTGAGCAACCTCGATGCTAAGGTTAGGATAGAGGTGAGGGAAGAGATAAAGAGGATACAGAGGGAGCTCAAGATAACCACGATCTACGTAACTCATGATCAAGAGGAGGCGATGAGCATTTCGGACAGGATAGCTGTGATGAACCAGGGGAGGATCGCCCAGATAGGCACTCCCGAAGAGCTCTACTTCTCTCCGAGGGAGCTATTCGTCGCCTCGTTCTTCGGGAAGCCCAACATACTGGATGGTATATACCTTGGGGAAGGGAAGGCCGAAATTCAGGGAGGGGTGGAGATGGGGATAACCCCAGCAGCTGGACAGAAGGAGCTCGAGAGAGGCGATAAACTCAAGATAGTGATAAGGCCCGAGCACATATACATAAGGGGGCGGCTGCTCCAGATAAGATCTGGAAGCTCAGCGGAAGGGTCGTCATGAGGATGTTCACTGGGGACTCGCAGGAGGTGAAGGTAGCAGTTGGAAAGGATAGAGAAGTCCTCATCTACGCCTCAGCTCCCTCCGACCTTCCCATTTCTATAGGGGAGGAGGTAGAGCTGGAGATACCCGAATCCAGAGTCCTCGCCTTCCGTGCTTGAACCCTCTTCAACAAACAATTTATATTTCTAGAGCATAATAATGATGGAGAGGTTCCTTTTCTTAGCTTGTGAAGGAACTCGAAGAGGTGCGCGGAGCTGAGAAAGCTTTCACTTCCCCCGAAAATCAAAGTCCTCGAGGCCCTTTCCTCTGTGGCGGATGGTAGGATAAAGCCCAAGAGCGATAAGGAAGCGACTGTGATATCGTCGGATGAGCAGAGGGAATACAGCGTTTTCCTGGACCTGGAGAGAGGTATAGCTACCTCCACGGACAATGGGACGAAGTTCAGGGGATACATAGGCTATCCCATAATCGCCTTCCTCATGCTGAAGGGAGCCCTCCCATACGACGAGGAGATGGCATCGAAGCTAGAGGGGATAAAATGGAGGTATCTGAACGAGAAGTATAAGAGCTACAGGATAGTTGAGAAGATTGTGACCGAGGAATTCGTGAAGAGGGGAGGGGATAGAGAGAAGCTCGAAGCTCTTGTCAAGCAAGTGATGGAGAAGCTGGAGAAGATGGAGCTATTTTCCCCGGAAGAGGGGGAAGAAATCTGAATTTCTCCTGATCTGAGGTAGGCGTTCATGAGCTCAGCAAAGCTCGCTGAGAAGAAGCTGAGATCTCTCTCCAGATTACTGGAAGAAAGCGGGGCCGAGAGCCTAGTAATCGTCTCGAGGGGGAATTTCTTATATGTAACTGGGGTGGATGCCGGAGGAATACTCTACATGAACGCAAACACTGGAGAGAGGATCGCCCTCGTCCCTCTCATGGAATTCTGGAAGGTCTCAGAGGCAGTCGAAGGGAAGATGGACGTCTATGCCGTGAGCAGATTGGCCTTCGATGAAGAACCCGACTACCCGCTCATCCTGGGGACCCTCACCGATGCCGTCTCGAGGTTCGCGGGGAAGGACAGCAAGATAGCTCTGGACGGCGAACCCTCTCAGCAGCTCAAGGAGAAGCTCAGTGGGAAGAACTTCATCGATATGAGCAAGGAAGTTTCCCTCGTCAGGAGGAAGAAGATGGAGGAGGAGATCGACCTCATCGAGAAGGCCTCTGATATAACTGAGAGGGCTGTTCTGAGAGCTTCAGCCTCTCTGAGAGAGGGGATGACGGAAAAGGAACTTTATGCAGAGCTGCTCTACAGCCTCTACAGGGAGGGAGCAGACGGATTAGCATTCGATCCCATAGTTGCGTTCGAGGAAAATGCCTCGAACCCCCACGCTCTTCCTGGTGGAAGGAAGCTGAGGAGGGGGAACGCTGTGGTCATAGATGCAGGAGCGAAATCCTCCTCCTACTGCTCAGATATGACCAGGACTATCCTCTTCAATTCGCCTCAATATCGCCCCCTGCTCGAGAACCTCATCTCTTCCTACTACGCGGCCCTTGACAACGTGCGTCCTGGATCTAGCGCTAAAGAAGTCGATGCCCAAGCTAGAAGGGCTCTCTCATGGAGGAGGCTAGAAAAATTCTTCATCCATTCGCTTGGGCATGGTGTTGGCGTCGAGGTTCACGAAGCCCCCAGCGTTTCCCCAGCGAGCGATGAAACGCTCCTGGAGGGAGATGTCATCACCATTGAGCCAGGCTTCTACATACCGAGAAAGCTCGGCATGAGGGTCGAAAATACTGTTCTCGTTACAGAGAAGGGAGGAAAGCCCCTCAACAAACTTGAGTTCTTCATCGAAATATGATCAGTTTGTTTCCGAGTTCAAGCTCCTCTTCATCGACTCGTAGAGATAGCTCCTCGCTCTCGAAGAGTATATTCTCCTCTTGGCCTCGAGCTCCTCAATCATCTCTGGAGTCAGCGTATCGGGATCGGCATAGGTCGTCCTGTTGAGCTGAACTAACTTCTCTTCCTTGACGAGCTGCCTCAGAGCTCTTCTCAGCCTGTCCTCTCCTATGACGGCGCTGAAGTGCTCTCTGAGCTGCTGCCATGTCATGGGCCTCTTGGTCCTCTTGAAGAGATCCATTATTAGCTGAGGGATTTCGTCGTCATGGGGGCCTACCTCGACGACAACATCTTCGTCCTCATATATTGACTTTAGCTTCATTTTTCCAATCACCCCAATTATTTTCTTTCAAATTATATATCATACTCTTTCTTATATAGTTTTACTCCATATTTTGGAAGCCAAACGCTTCCCGAGATCCCCTAACGTTTATTCTTATAAATAAACCTTTTTCAAAAAATATTGAGGTATAAACCCATTTTGAAATTATTAATGACAATAATTTTTCTTTATAGATATAATATGACAGTTTAGCATTCACGGGAAGATCTTCATCGGATCTCCCTCTATGAAGACATCCGCGATCTGAGATAGTGAGCTCCTCCTATCGGAGACTACAACTAGTTCCCTGCCTCCAAAAACCTTCGCGGTCCAGGGTATCATCGCTCCCGGTGAGAGCTGATCGGCCCTCCCGAGGACCAGGAGGACGTCGCTGATCATCGAGAGTCTGAGCGCTCTATCGATCTTCCTCGAGATCTGCTTCCGGAGGGGCTCAACAGCCGGGAGAAGGATGCCATTGCAAGAGGGGCACTCCTTCTGCGCAGCGCTCCGCTCGAAATCCCTCCCGCATGACCTGCAGAAGACCTTCTCCGGCTCCCCCAGCAGCTTCACTTCCTCCAACTTCTCTCTCTCGATCTCTGCTAGCGATGGGGAGAGGTATATTATTCCCAGGACCCTGAACCTCTCTACTATCCCACTCAGGACCCTCTCTTCATCCTTCTTCCTCTCCCTAAGTGAGAAGATGCAGGAGCTCCAAACAGCCTCCGGGACCCCCAGGGGATCCAGGAGAAATTGCCTGCAGCTCTCAGGAATCTCGAGGGCATGGAAGACTGCAGCGACCTTCCCAGATAGAGACCTCTCTATGACCTCGAGCTCACTTCCCATCTCCATCTATCCTCAGCAGCTCAACCTTCCTCTCCTCGAGGTATATATACGCATACCTCCCATGCTTGAGTGCCCCCGGATTCACAACGAGGGTTTCCCCTATGAACTCCCATCCCGGAGACTCGTGGATATGTCCGTGCATGTGTAAATAGACTCTGAACTCCTCGTCCAGCTCCCTGAGCTCTGGTAGTCCCGCATGGATCCTTCCCAAGGCGAGATCTGTCTTCTCCGAGAGAGGGGGGTGGTGGGTCAAGAGCAGGATCTTCTTTCCCCTGTAGGAGGGCATCATCTCCTTGACTCTGGAGTAGGAGGAATAGAAGCTCAGACCCCCTATGCCAAACATAGCATAATCTCCAAATTCTATGACTCTGGAGTCTATGTTGAACCCTTCCCTCGAGAAGAGCTTTGAGACCCCTACGTCGTCCATGTTTCCTGGAACGAAAGCGATCTTCGGTGAGATTTCCTTCAGAACTTCGAGGATCTCCCCGTCGCACTCCACATCTCCGTGAACTGCCAGGAGATCGAGCTGAATGCCCCTCAGAGCGCTCTTCAGAGCCCTGAGCTTGGCAATGTCGCAGTGTATATCGCCTACCTGGACTATCCTCAACCCCACTTCCCCTCGATCGGTTTAGAAGGCAAATCGTTAATAAACCAATTTGTGCATCTTTCAATGAGGGTTTGAAAAATGCCAAAGCAGAAGAAGGAGGAGAAGCAGCAGTCTTCAGCAAGGTCACTGGTCCAGCAGGCCGAGATGAACGTCTCAGTCCCAACAGATCTCCTGAAGAGGGCAGAGAGGGAAGTCAAGGGGATGGATTACATAACTCCCTTCTCTCTCGCTCAGAAGCTAAGCGTCTCCATAAGCACAGCGAGGAAGATCCTCAAGATGCTTGAGGAAAGCAAGGCTGTCGAGATAGTGAGCAGGAACAGGAGATCCCCAATATATGCTCCCAAGAAGTAGATGAGAAAGCTCTCTTCAGAGAGACATCAATCCTTTTTAGCTCTCACATATCTCTTTTGCCTCGGATCTAGATGAATAATTTTCCACAGCTTTCAAAATGGGAAGGGAGAAATCTCTGGAACCATATCCTTTTCCAAGATTTCGAGGATCACAGCTCCTTTATGATACTGGTCAGCTCGAGGACGAGCTCATCGAGGAACTCAATGAACTTTCCCTTATCTATCATGACAAGATCCTCATTCTCTTCGATCATCTTCTCTAGCCTCTCTAGCTTACTGACATCCATCCCCTCAGACCTCATCAGCGATATGAGCCTCGCCGCTGCATCGATGAGCCTGAGGGGACCGTAGAGCTGAGGCTCATCGACGAGCCCCCTAGCGCTAGTTATGAGGAATGAGAGGAGCTTAATGTACTCATATTCTCTGCTTTCAGCCGAACCTCTCATAGTGAACCACTTCATCTAAGGATCTCCTCTTGGGAGGGGAAGGCCATCTCTTCGGAAATCCGAATGAGATCATCAGCACCGGCTCTATATGGCTCGGCATCTCTAAAAGCATCTTTACGGCTTTCCTGTTGAATGAAGTCATTGGGCAAGAACCTATGCCCAATGAATATGCCATCAGCATCATGTTCTGTCCAGCCATCGCTGCATCCATGATTGCCACCATCCACTCGGATTCGCTCTCCCCC
>POCB01000126.1 GCA_002899805.1 Fervidicoccus sp. | reverse complement strand
GCCGAAGTTCAGCTGAATATGTTTTCTGACAGCCTCAACAACCTCCTCCCTCGTGGGTGTCCTGCCCCTCTGCTTGTAGTAGCCGATAACCCACTCAGCATACGCCCTCGCCTGAGCCTCCGCCCACCCTCTCTCGCCGAAGGTCTTTACGTAGTAGGCGTGTGTCCCGTAGGCAGGCCCCTCATAAAAGACTTTTCCTCTATACTCGCATCTCAGCATGTCACCATATCGGTAACAGCGAAACTCAGGGCCCCTAACAAGAGTGATGCTCCACCCAACAGGAACCCTCCCTCTCCCAGGCACATCCATGTATCTAGACGGCGTATATATACACTCAATAACGTCACCACTCGCCTTAGCAAGCTGAATAAGTGTATTGACAGCCTCCGGCGGAAGCCACGGAGCACTAACATCGTAGGCGCCGACACACTCCTCATAGAACACTCTTCTCGGGAGATCCTGCTGATACTGAGGAGACTGAGGAGGAGAGTAAGAAACCGCCTGAGCAGACTCTCTTGGTGGAGGAGGTGGTTGAGTAATCTGTTGCGGAGCCGGTGGCTGAGGAGCCTGCTGATACTGAGTGGATTGAGTAGGTGTCTGAGCAGATTGCTGGGCTGAGGAGCTCTTCTCATCAACAAATCTGTACTCGTAAACAATCTCTCTCGACATACCCTCCGGAGTCGGGAGAGAAACAGTCAGCCTCGGATTGTATCTACCAAACCTGATCGGTGCCTCAGCAACAGCCAAGCACACACCCAGTAAAGATATTGATAAACAAAAAATAAATTGTAGTCATAGACTGGAGAGCTTCGTGGATCCAGTGGTCGCGAGCGTCTCTATGAACGCCTTGTACTCCGCGGAGGACTTGGCGTCTAGACCCATCTTCTGTATCTTCGCCTGGTCAATGTCTATATTCAGTATATTCGCAATAATCTTCACTGGGGCAGTCCTCGGCTTGATCTCGAAGAAATCAACAGCGAGTCTGTGGTATCCCTTTGGTCTCTCGTCGTACCCGGAGACCGTGCCGATCAGGATTATCGGGATGTTCTGACCAGAGAGTGTTGATAGAGCGTCTCGAAACACATTGTTGTAATTAACCAGAAGAATCCCGTCAGTGGATCTCACAGTGCTCATGCACTCATCGAGGTACCGAGCATCGGTCAAGGCGATCACAGGCTTCCTAGCCTTGTATATGATGAAGGCTGTGATTATTGGCATAACAGCCTCGAAAGTGTTCTCAATCCATATGCGGAGCCTCCTGAACCTGAATATGTCTGGGTCAATCTTGTCCGAGAGATTCTGGAGATACTGAATAACGTCTCTGTCCTCGAGAAGCCTCGGCGAAATCATCATCCTGCTGTAACCGCGAGACCTCATCTCCTCAATCTTCAGCCTCCCAGTCCTCTTGTAGTCACCCAGCACCCTGAAGACATCGGCCATCGAGAGACCAGCATTAATCATTGAGGTAGCGAGCTTATCAGCCTCGGAGGAGAACTCGGGGAAGTATCTCTCAATAATCCTCCTAATCGCTGAGAAGTCGGGGAGAGGAACAAAAACCGGTCTATAAGCTCTCCCACTACGCATCATTGTGTCAGCAATATCCTCCTCAGACAGATTAGTCGCGAAGACAGCGAGAATAGGAAGCTTCTTCTTGCCGAACTCATCAATCTTTCTCTTAAGAATATTCTTCATATTCACATAGACATGAACAGAGGCCTCAGACCTGGTTCCACCAGCATGAGAAGAAGATATTATCCACTCAGCCTCGTCGAAGAGCATTATGCTCGGAATATTCGTCTCAGCCTCGGCAAAAGCGGCGAAGAACTTCTTCTCAGTCTCCCCAAGCCACATACTAAGTATGCTCTCAGGATCCACAGAAACCCTGTAGAAGCCCAGGTAGTCAGCTAGTATAGAGAGCATAGATGACTTACCAGTCCCAGGAGGCCCGATCAGTATCAGAGCAGGCTCCTCCGGATACCCCTTCTCTCTGAAGGACTCAATGTATCCATTAATCCTCTCCCAAACATTCCTCGGATAAACATAGTATGTCCTCAGCTCCTTATTGCTTGAGTAAGTTATTTGAAGCTCAATATTGTTATCAAACTCCTCCACACGAAGATCAAAGTACTCCCCATAGACAATATTCGTGTCCGGGGTGAGGAGACAGGGAGACGGAGAAACAAAACTGAGGAAACAGCCACCTATGCTGGATCCTGTCTCAGCAACAGAGAAGAAGATGTTGTAGAGAGGCTTCCTGGAGGCACATCTGAAAACAGCTGTTCTGCACACAGGTAGCATCCAGGTCTCCAACAAAACTTATTTAGGCAAAAAAAGAAAAAACTAATCCTCTTCCTCCCTCTGGATCGAGGTGGCGTAGGAGAATATCGTGTAGAGAAGCAGACCAGCGAAAAACACGCCTAGGACACCCAAGAAAAGTGTTCTCTGATCAACCGAGAAGACCGGGGAAACAGACGGAGCATTAAGCAATTTTGAGAGAGAATTAATCATGTTGAAAACAATTGATTGAATAACTGAGACAATGACGTGGACATAGTCGAGGACGTAGGCGGATACAATAGCTATGAGAACCATCAGTATAATAGTTATGAACCTGTACAAGCTACTCACCAGCCAAAATCGCTAGAGCAATTATGTCGATGACGAGTATAGTGGCAAGGAAAAACGGGTTAGTCAGCAACGAAGCGAATAAACCGAGCACCGGGACAACCGCGTTCATTAAGTAGGCGAGCTCAGGCGTGCTCGGAACAGCGATGGTGAGGGTCTCAGTACTGTTACCCGTGTATATAGGCACAAAAGTCGCCGTGGCAGACCCATTCACCGTGTAGTTATATACGTAGGTCAATGAGTTCACAGACGACGAAACCACTGTCAGAATAAGCTTCGCGAGAAGAGATACACCGAGGAGAATAAGTGTGGCTATGATAACATATGTAGCGACCGTGAACCTAACAGAGCTGGAGGGCTCTCTAAGAGGGAACATACCTGGCTCCGCGACCCAGTCTCTCAATCATTGCTTTCTCAAACTCCTCCGAGCCCTTCATAACAGGCTGTCTCTGAGAAGCAGACATCGATATCTCCACAGTCTTCATCTCAGCTCCTCTGCCGAGAAGCCTCTTGAGCTCCTCAGGATCCCTCTTCTCAACAGCTCTACCAACAGCCTTCAGAACCCTGTCCTCAGCGCTCCGAAGCATCTCAGCAGTCTTTACACGAACAATCTGCTCCGGGAGAATAGTCGCCATTCTCTGGATCTTGCTCTCCACCCTGGCAAGAAACTCCTCAGCTTTCTCAAGAAGCTTCTCCTCCCTCCTCCTAGTGATGATGTCCCTAATCTCCTCACTAAACCTCTTCAGATCCTCCTGAATAGAGCTTAGAGCAACTGAGGAGACTAGATCCTCATAAGCCTTCCTAAACCTGGAGTTGGCGTCGGAGAAGAGAACACCCTTATTCAACAAGTAGAAGAAGAACTGAGCAAGCTCCGGATAAACCTTGGTGGATGGAGGAGCCTTGTCGATACCGAGGAAGTATCTGCACATCCTAAGGTGTTCAAGAGAAGCGAGGCAATTCGCATACACCTGATACGGGACATCGAGCTTAGAGACATAGTTAAGAAACTCATTCTTGTCGCGCTCAAAAACCTCAGCAAACGCCCTGGAAGCCCTCTTACCGCCGACACTGACAGCAGAGAAAGAAGGCTGGTACCTCGAAACATCCCTCAGCCTCCTCGCCATCTCCGCTACAGCGACCTCAAAACTCATCGAGACACCAAATAAATATTTCCTCTAAAGAAAATAAATATCTACTCCTCCGGCAAGACACCGAGTCTATACGCCAAGTAGTAGATTATTGTGAACACGCCGAAGGTGCTTAGAAAAGCCGATAAACCAGCCACGAAGTGGTGAGGGAGAAAAGAGGCGTATGAGACTAGGAGCTGAGACACATAGATGATCCCGGACGCGGAGGGTACAGCGAAAGCAAGATACTGAGCGAGACCAACGCCCTGGAGAATAGATGGGATAATCACTCTCCCAACAGCAAGAGCAACCAGAGCCACCCCGCCCCCAATGAATAGAGAGAGACTGAAGAGACGAGACATCTCAAGAACAATAGACGGGATGAAGCCCCCGTAGACATAGTTGAGAGAAGAGAAAACAGATATGACTAGGAAAGAGACTATGAAGCTCATCAAACCAAACCTGAAGAAGAACCTCCCCAAGCCAACAAAGACGCCTGAGGAAGCCGACATAGCAGTCATGCATACACACCTACTGGAACGGGGACTCTGTTATCAACGTACTCGAGCACGACCTGATCCATTGGGATCTCGTATCCCATAAGAACCTTCTTGACAAGAGACTTAACCTTCCTAGCCTCCTCAGGCCCGAAATGCTTCTTCGCCAATGAAATCAGTCTCCTAAGCCTCCTCCTAGCCTCCCTCGGCGTGAAGATGATCTTGTTGCAGAACCTGTCGTAGCTGAAGCCTCTCCTAAGATCCCTCTGAATAAGATAAGCAACAGAGGAGGCAGTCCTCAGATCAACGAGTTTACTGGGGACATAGAAGCCTTCTCGAAGAGCATAACAGCTATCACTACCCATATACACACTTCTCTTTCTCAACACACTCACTCAGATACTAGACAGGGACAGGTCTTCTCCTACCAATCTCTCTAAAGATCTCCTCAGGAGGCTTAGCTCTTGGTTTACCGATCTCCTCAGGAGGAGTAATAGGCTGAGACTGTGGACTCGCCTGAGCCCTTGGAGGAGTCTTCTCCGGAGGCGCATAAGCTGTGTACACAGACGCTAGAGCAGTAACAGCTGGTCTACCCTCATACACTGAGTAGAGATACCTAGTCGGAGTCGCAACAAGAGTCTCCTTGTCCCCGAAGAAGTATCTCGTCGCAACCTCAGTAACGTACTGAGAAACTGGGTATCTAGTGACCACGTATCTAGACACGATATAGGCAGTGCCATAGATAAGATACGTCGTCGGCTGAATAAGTGAAGCAACTAATCTACCAATATCCAAAACAGTTGATACACCGCCAACAATAATGCTCGTAGAGAAGCTCATTTCAATCACCAAAGCTAAATCGGGTAGTATATCGGCACCGGCTGAGGTTGTGGAGTTGGTTTAGGAGATGGTGTAGGTGTCGGGGTAGGAGTTGGTGTGGGAGATGGAGCAGGCGCTGGGGATGGCTGAGCTGAGCCACCTATATCAACGACTGTGTCGATCTTGAATATGATTGTTGTTAAGAGACCAAATACTCTTGGGAGCTCGATCTTGGTTGGCAGAACAATCTCTGTGTGGAGCTTCCCACCATACATAACTCTTCTCCTGATCTCGGTTATTACAGGGACTCTGTACACACTTCTTATCTTGAACCTAGTTATCAGCGAATAAACAGTTAGAGGAGTCTCTACAGCAGTATTGCTGTAAGCTGTTTCGTAAGTGGTCTCAGGCTCATACACCCGAATAGACCTATACACGTACATACACGACCCTCAACAATAGTTTTTGATAGGAAACTAATAAATTGTTATCTCGACGCGATAAAGATCAGCCCAATAATTGCTAGTAGACCAGAGACAATGAGAGAGATAATAGGCGGGACACCGAGGACAGCCATGAGAGGTGTGTAGAGAGAGGATATTACGAGGAGAGCAATACCAGCCTCAGAGGATCTGTGGAGAATGAGGAAGCCGACGAGAGGAGAGAGAACAAAGAGCGAGAAAATAAACTTCAGAAAAACATCATTGATAGACCATATATAGGACGCGTACGGGAGAACCCTCCTGATCTCCACAGCGAACAAGAGAGAGGAGAAGTAGTCGCCGGAGGAGACAGAGAGATTAACAACAACATAGTCAATACCCAGGTCGCGGACATAGACCGAGTAAATACCCAAGCTATTGAAGTCTAGGGAGTCAGAGAATGATGCTAGCACAGAGCCATCAGGCTTACTAAACGACACATTCAGAGAACAAGAGCCGGGGTGGAGACAGAGAAGAGACAAAGACACGTTCCCAGAGGAGTCATTGTAGAAAGCAGAGATAGAGTATATCGGTGAGAGAGAAACCCTCTGAAGAGAAGGGACACAGATAAATGTTCCAGAGACATTGTACTCGAAGTACCCAGGCTCACAACCATCAGCGAAAACAGCAACGGAGAAGAAGCCTACGGAGAGAGCTACCGAGAGAAGCAGTAGAGAGAGAAGAGTAATGAGATGCGGAGTCTTCATCAACTAAATATTTTGATGATGAGAAAAAAAAGATTTTGTTTTTAAAAGATCTTTTTCAGCTCACTCGCTAGTGAGGTATCATTCTGATTAATGTGGCGATTATGTGCACAGCGGCGGCTACGATTAGCACAACTCCTAGTATCTGGAAGACCATGGAGGCTGTAGATATGATCGTGGGCGTGAGGAATATGTTAGATGTTTCACCAGTCATGTTAGCAAACACATTATTCACTAAAGACGCTACTCCATATGCTATGTTGCCTATTAATGCACCAATTATCAGTAGCAGAATCCCTGTTATTAGCAGTATCATGTCCTCTGTCTTCAGAACCTCTGATACTCTAGCCATTGGAATGCTCATTTTCAACCATCCTCAAGAAATTATATACATAAAAAGTTAATAAGGAAGACTTGTGAAGAAAATTTGTTCGCCAGATTTTCACCGCACCACAAATTTGTGGTGTAATCAGAGGATCATCAATAGGATCTTCTTCAGCTAGAGAAGTAGATCCCTTAGGATCCCGAGGAAAGTCTCGCTACACCACAAATCTGTTGTTCAGCAAGTGATCGCAGAAAATCTTCTGAGGGATCTTCTGTGCTGGGTGAAGTTGTTTCTTTTAACTTTATTTTTGCTAAGGTTTTTTGTGGTGGGGTATGAAGATTCTTTCTGTTGCGTGGGAGTGTCCGAGGGGGTTCTACGGTGGGTTGGGGACGTTTGTGAGGAATCTTCTTCCGGAGCTGGCTTCGTTTGGTGAGGTTCTTCATCTATGTCTCTTCGGGGACTACCCGATTCACCCGGTTAAGGAGAGTGGGTTCGTGGTGTATAGGGTCTCGGACATCATAGTCTCCAGGGAGAGAGCCGTTAAATTCGCGACAGCACTTGAGCTTGCTAGAGAGCACAAGAGAGTTTCGGAGGCGGATGTGGTCATTGCGCACGATGTGCACGCGGCTCC
>POCB01000003.1 GCA_002899805.1 Fervidicoccus sp. | reverse complement strand
ACTCCCTGGTGTTGGCGGATCAGGAAAGTTTGGTATTTCCAGTTTACGATTCTTTAAAATATTGACCATGCCATTGACTCTGGACTTAATATATTCCAATGCTATCTCCAGTCCTCTAATAGGCTCCAACCTATACTGTAGACTACGGTAATTGTTATACTGAGTGACAATTGGGTTTATCATTATTGAGACGCTGTTTTTTGCTACTATAGCGAGCGGTATGTTGAACGAGCTAAGCACTGGTGGTAGAGATGAGCTGATTTTGACAGAGGAACCTATGATCAGGACGGAATCTATGTCGCGTAGGTGTTTTTCATCAAATCTGTTTTCTCTCTTGATTATTATCGACGCTCGTCCTTTAACATAGAGTTCTGCCTCGCTTCTGACGACCAATAGCCTCATTATATCAACCTGTAGGGGCAATAATGCAGTAGCTCACACAGACTGCAGAGGTTCGAGCTTGAAGCCCAGTTCTCTTCTGGATCACGTCTTAATCCGGCGTTGATTCGCATAATGACTTTTCTCTGGTCCTGATCATCTAAAATCTTGAACATCATTCGTTCTGGAGAGACTATTATAATGCCTACCGGGATTCTGCGCTCATAGTAAAGGGAAATCCCCCTGAGAATTGCCTGCCAAGGTTTAGCTACATTTATCCTAGACGATGATATCTCTAGATATATTGTAATGAGCCTATTCTTAGAGCGAGTCCTTTCTAGTGTACCCATATACACATAATCGGCCTTGGACCTCGCGCAGAGCTCATCCTCACCATTTTGAAAGCATATGCCGTGCTCGTACTCATGCTTTTCGTCAATGATGTTAAAAATGCCCGAGCGAATCTGGTCCTCTACAATCATGCCAAACATATCATGGCGATGCTTGCTCTCCTCCGCAGTAGGATAAACTGCGACATCGAGTGGAATAGTACCATGCCACAAAAGCTTCATCGCATAGGGGCACACCATCGCCCACCCGAGCAAATTCAACCTAATATACTTCGTATATCTTTTCCTTAACGACGTAGTAATTCCTTCCATCAAATACATGTGCCCGCTGGTATTCGTCCTCTCTAACCACAATGATAAACACTGAATCGCCTTCTTCAGTGATTTCTTTAGCTTTTTCGACAATAAGTTTCGTTGTTGTGGCTGTCCCAGGTCCAGCGTAGACGCTCCTATTAACTCTTGACATGCCCACTCTCCGCAGGTAATTTCGCAACTCTCTTCTTCGCTCCTCTTCTCTGATATCATAGGCGACAATGACGATCACCTGAAACACCCTCATCTGATTTGAAGTCCGAACGATTAAACGAATATGAGTGCATATCGACCTCCAACGTTACTCAGAATCTGAGCTCCTTCCCCTGTGTATGACAAATAATCAGAGAGCTCGGCTCCCATGTCCTGTATAAAAACAAGAGCTCTATCATCGTAGGCCTCATTTGCTATAATCTTATTGTCTCCCGCGATGATCTCCCCATCCATAGTCCTGAGAAAGAGCTTCAGATCCGCGAACTTGCCAGAAAAGTATGAAGGATCTCTTCTAACAATAACTTTTATGGGTCCCCTGCTTGGAGTCAGCGAAATAACCACCTCTCTATTCTCCTGTGCCTCCTTAATCTCGAAGTTTCTCGATATGATACCAATGCTGGCTTCGTAGATCTCGTCATCACCATCTATTCTATACTTAATTCTGAATCCGTTTTTTCTGAACATGAGGAAGTTTGTCAGTGAAGAAGGATCTCCTAAAAAGCTCTCTAGCATTTCCAGTGCATCACTTTCAGATATATTCACCTTATTCAACAGATCCTTTATCCCCGAGACTCTGAGCAGGGAAGCGATCCCAAGCGAATAAATTAACTTCCGTCTTTTAGAATGAAAATGTTCAGGAATCAGTTTGGTTACGTCTCTCTCCCTTTTCGGATAGTAAGGAAAGATATTTCTAATATATGCGACCAGCTCTTTATAATTCATTCTTCCGGATGGAGGCTCCTTTTCCAGAGCGAATTCAGGCACTACTAGATAGACTTTAGAGTCCTTTCCACGCCTTCCTATTCTACCTATCCTTTGGATCACGTCTTCAGAGGATGTTCCAGATAGAATTCCTAAAGCGAGGGGACCGAGGTTCACACCCTGTGTCGTCGCTTCGCTCCCTATAATAATGGGAGCACCAGGACTACATGTTTCCTTCGGATATGTTGAGGCTATACAGTGGACTTGAAGTCCCTCCTCTTTCAGCTTTTTTGCTAGGCTAGAAACCATCCATAATCTGTCCAATATTATGAGTGCTCTATCATTCTTCAAGTTTTTGAGCTCATTTAATAAATCTCCTAGTACGATTTTGTGGACTTTCTCTACCGCTTTGTAGTAAGCAGATAGCCCCCTACCACAATCATCAGCTGAGAATATTTCAAAGGTGGTGTTACCTCTAACAGGAAAACCTCCCCCTCCTTCGATGACTTCCGCATCCACCTTCTCTAATTGGAGCTTCACATCGAGTAGCTCAAATATTTCATCGGACGGTGTAGCCGATGAGAATACTACTGGATAACGTATGAGTTCCTTATATAACAAAAGCAGAGCATTGAGCGCGTCTAACTCATATAGACCATAAAGGTGAAACTCGTCTATGAAGAGAGGCAACTTCGTCATCCTCAATACAATCGAAACGCTCTCATCTACTTGCTGCCTAGTCAAGGTTCCCGTCTCCCTCAGTATCCTTTCCAACTCTTTACCTTTTCCTTCAGCTACAGCTAAGAGCATGTTGTGCAGGGCTTTTCCGACTCCTTCGAAGTCTCTGTAGGCTCCCGTGATCAAGAGGAGATAGACATCTGGTGTCGCGAAGATCAAGAGGTACAGTCCACCTTTCCTTACATAGGGAAAGATCTTTCTTTCTGCTATCTCATACAAGAAATCGCGTTTTGGTGTGGCTTCCTCAGGGTTTATGTATTTTCCAGAAAGCAGGAGGAGACCGATATAATGGATGTTGCTGAAAGCTTCTCCGGCACGTTCCGGATCGATCTTGTATATAGATAGAGGATCTATTTCTTCCGTATAATTCCTTCCATCGATATCACACCTCCTGACTTTGGTTCCCGCGTCGTATACCTTCTTTCCTTCCGCGAGGTTTTTTCCCTCTGAATTAGCTCCATCCACCAGAACTGCTCCAAAATGCTCTATTATGATGCTCTCTACGGTGCACATTTGATTCACCAAGAGAGTGTTGTTGGGGTAGATTGCCAAGAACCCACGCAGCTCTTTACCACCAACCTCTAAATCATAGCTCGTGTTAAGTAGCAGGGTCAGAGTCTTTCCGCTTCCAGTTGGCGCGGTGAGTAGGATGTCTTTCAAGGTATTCGATGAGAGGATATCGAATACTCTTTTCTGGAACTGGTTCAGTCGGAGCGTGTCGGTGAGATATTTGTTCGAATATGGTATTGAAAAAGATGGTACGAAAAATGTGTATTTATCCATCTTCACTACCTTTCCATTTTAACGCTGGGAAGGAGGCCTTTCGTTTCCTTCCTCCCTCCCATATAGTGTAGGTATAAGATCTCTCTGCTATACCGAAAACTGCGATGTCCCCAGCTTCATGTGGCACAAGAACTGTATAGTTAGTTACCTTCTCAACATCGACCACATTAAATGGACGTGAGACGTATTGATTTTCAGTAACGTCTACCTCGACCTGGGTCAACTTGACTCTGAGCACCCCTGCCCTTTTCGCACCAATGTTCACTACCAGCTTCCTCGGCAATTCTCTTTCGGATATGACGAGCGTACTCAATTCAGAACCCGGCATTATCATTACGTTCTTAGTGAAGAAAGGATATGCGAGCCTAGTTCTACTTTTCATCGCAGCTATGCCCTCATTCTGAGCCGACATCAGAAATTCACCGAGCTTTGGTTTCGATAACATGAGGGGATAACTGTAAACTCCATACTTCTTGAACAGCTCAACAGGATATTCGTACCTGGTGACCCCATATAGCGAGCCGTATCCTGTTTCAGGATTCACTATGAACCCAGCGAGAGCGAGAGTGAAGCCATAGTTATGTATGACCGGGGGGATTTCTCCGACGTAATAGTTGGAGGTCGGTAAAGAGCGGAAATGGTACCAGAGGAAACCTTCAACTCTAATATTGGCGTCATAGAAAAAGGGCATCTCTTATCACTTTCACTCTCTCTCCTCACTTTCCTTTATATTTCCCGCTAATCATCATGATATTATCGTGTAATTGTCTGACAAACTCAATGCTGCTTCTCCACAGTTCCGTGAAAGTATCTTTATCATTTTTCGGGTCTACGAGCTTGATTATATCCTGGTTCGATAGTGATACAAAACCTAATTCCTTCAGCCTATTTGACAGGTAAAACCTCACCTCCGAAGGCATCTCTTTACCATTCTTAGCTATTTCATCTGCTAAGTCTAGAGAGCTAGTTATTGAATAGAATCCTCCTTTCATTCCGAGAAGCTCTATCTTGATTGTTCCATAAATTCCTGCTCTTCCTCCAATCTCTTCGCTCGTTATTAGGGAGTATAGCGTGGTGAGTAGCTCAGGCTTTGTCAGGTCATGCAGAACAACCCTTCCCACAAATGTTGTGCCGGGTAGAACATGTATCTCAGTGAATAAGGCTCCACCGGTGCTCGACATTATTCCCTCGGTAACTTTGTTGTGAGTTTCTGGCTGCACCTTTCTTGACACAGCAAAGGCGGGATCGAAATGTACTCTAGTCTTCAGACCTAAGCTCATGGTGTTACTTATTTTGCTCCATTCTTTCGACGTAAGGGCTACGCCGAATATTGTACATGCTGGACAGTACCCATCCATTCCGATGTCTGTAGCTTTTTCTCCACCCTCTGCTAGGGGGGGCTGTATACTGCAGTTCCAACCGCTCTTCAGGTGCTCACTGGCCTTTGTGAAGCCAAGTTCACTGGCTTTTTCTATATAGGGCTTCAGATCCGTTCCATAGTCCCTGTGCAACCTGAGCAGATGGAGCATCCTTCTCCTAACCACCGCCATCAGCTTCTGCGGCTGTATCACAGGCACGCTCAACTTAGATTCGGGCAACGTGACTTCATTTATATCTCCAGGTCCTTCGGTTCTCAGTAATAACATATTCAGCGCCTTTATGGTGAAGACGACCTCAATCTTTTTTCCATTGGGGTAAATCCTTCTGGGCTCATCTATTTTTCTCAGGTACTCTTCAAGAATATCCCATTGGAAATCTGTCCTTTGTTCCATATTTCCACTCATACGTTCTCACCACTCGACTGATTCGAGCTTTCAAATGAACTGGAAAGTTTAGGTTCAAAAAATTTTGATATTAAATCGTTCCAGAATTGGGGAGGTGAGTGCTTCGACATCTCTGCGATAGAACTTATTATCATATTCATTAATTTTATCCTTGCGCCGATCGGCAGATCCTTAGTGGTCTCGTAGAATTTTCTCATCAAACCCATAGAGAGCTCCATGAAACAGTCTCTGAGCTTGTTCGACCTTATCTCATCCGGCATATTGGAAGACGCCAAAGTGAATATGTAGGAATCAGCCTTGTCCCAGATATCGAACACTAACGTTTCAAGAGCTCTTCTAACTTCTTTCACATATGCATATGTTGAACTCTCACCCTTCCTTATGACTCTCATTATCGATGCTATGCCTGAAGTATAGTAATCTAACTCTCTTTCGGGAGTGTATTTACATATTTCTATTTGAGATGACATGCAGTTTCTCACCCTGAAAACTTAACCATGAAATTTTCAATTTGGGAGTATAGTGCTGGAGACGAGTATTGGACCAAAGCAGGTGCCACTCTGGGGGGATAGTCTAATATATCGAAGTCTTCACTCTCAACTAATGATGCCATCGCGGAGGCAACATATGAAGTGTATACACCGGCGTTCATGTCGGAGGGAGGATAATCATATAGATATCTCCTGCCTTTAAAATATCTCAGCAGTGTATTGCTGTAAGTGAAGGAGGGGGTAGGGGAGATCTCCAGAGGATAGAAACCCCATGATGCAAGGATGCCTGCGACTGAGATATCGTATAGCCATTCATCTTGGTGTCTTCTAGGTCTATTGTAAGGTAGAGGCAAAATTATATGGTTCCCGAAGATATCGAAAATATAATTACCCTTTACATTTGAGATCTTCGAGACCATTTCAGATAAATCCTTCTCCCAATCATCATGGTAAAAAAGCGAATGAAGTCTATCTGCCATGGTTTTTTTATTAATTAGTAGCATGTATTCGCTGAGGAGATACCACGCAACATTCGATACTTCATATATTACCGGTGAGAGTACTGGAGCTCCTATATATATTGACAAGACAGTTTCCGTGGTGAAATTCGATGTCCTTATAATCGCGTCTCCTAAACACAGGGGGTCTACAGCATATGGCTTTGTATTCTGCGTATATATGTTCAGGTTCCCCGGTTTGTACTTCCTAGACCATTGCTCGGCTTTCAATGACGCAAAGGTTGAGAGGATTGCGGGGCGAAATCCTACGGGGACTTTCAACCCACAAATCGGACAGATATTTTTCCCCTCTTTGAACTCGATATCTTTACTGAGTTTAACTCCCTGAAACATGCCTTTGAGGTCACTGCTCAAAATTATCTTATAGCCCGTACCACTGCTCTCGCTCGAATTATAGCTAAAATACTGTAAAATTTTCTCATAAGATCCTTGTTCGCAGTCTTTTTTGGTGAACTTCTTTGGACAGTCAGACGGTCTATCTCTATCCTTTTTATTGCCGCACTTCTCCCTGCATTGCTTGTCGTTGCAACACTTGTCACAATCCTCCAGCAAACTCTCTAGATTATTAGGCAGTAAGCTACTCCCATCAGGTCTCATCCTAACAAATTCATCCCAGTCAAAATCTATTTCGATATTGGGATTATCTGTTATCAAGATCGCACCATAAGGAGTAGATATGGGAATCACGATGTCTGGAGAGCTTTCAGATTCCAAGTAATCTCTCTGGAGCTTGTTGTAAAGATTCATGCTAATCATACTTCTAATGAAAGGTTGGGGTATAGAGATGTTGATTATTTTAACATAGAGGTCTATCCCTAGCTTGTCTTTTTTGCCTTGTAGAATGGAATATATTTCTATGGGGTTATTTGTACCTTGGATTTCATCTGCCAGCTGGAGAAGAGTCCAAAACCTCGCGGGATATAAAGGATCCTTCCCGGTCTCT
>POCB01000062.1 GCA_002899805.1 Fervidicoccus sp. | reverse complement strand
GATCGACGGCGTTAGGTCTGTTCGTTGCTCCTATTACAATTACATCTCCCCTTGCTTCTAGACCATCCATGAGGGCTAGAAGCTGGGCAACAACCCTTCTTTCTACTTCACCTACAACCTCATCTCTCTTTGGGGCTATCGCATCTATTTCATCAATGAAGATGATCGTTGGAGCATGTTTTTTAGCTTCCTCAAATATCTCCCTAAGTCTCTGCTCACTCTCCCCGTAGAATTTGCTCATGATTTCCGGTCCGTTTATTGATATAAAGTATGATTGAGTCTCATTCGCAACTGCTTTTGCTAAGAGTGTTTTTCCGGTGCCAGGAGGTCCATAGAGCAATACTCCTTTTGGAGGATCTATTCCAAGCCTTTTGAAAACTTCAGGGTACTTGAGGGGTAGTTCAATCAGCTCTCTTACACGTTGAATGACATTCTTCAAACCACCTATATCTTCATAAGTAACTCTGGGCATCCTGCCTGGCTCTATGGGTTTGTCCAAAACTTTAACATCTGTCTCTGGGGTCACTATAACTATACCCTGTGGCTTTGTCTGGATGACAGTGAAAGGTATAGCCTGCCCAAGCACAGGAATGAGGATTGTGTCCTCTTCAACCAATGGGTAATCTACAAGTCTTCTCTTCACATAACTCACAAAGCTTTCCTCTATTTGTATATTGAAGCTGCTCGGAGCAAGCTTAACTGACTGAGCTGGTTTGGGGTTTGCTTTCCTCACTATTACTTTGTCACCTATTCCAACTCCAACGTTTTTTCTCACAAGTCCATCCATCCTAATGATGTCCATTCCCTGATCCTCCGTGTAGTTCGGCCATGCAACAGCTGCAGTCTTTCTTTTCCCTTCAATCTCAACAATATCTCCAGGCTCAACTCCAATAGATTTTAGCAGACCCAGATCTATTCTAACTTTACCTCTCCCTACATCCTTTTGTTTAGCCTCAGCAACCCTCAGAACTAGTTCCTTTTTTTCGCTGCTTTCGGACATGTGCAAACTTCACCTATTGAGAACAAATCAATTATGTGGTGTTAACTTGTTTCTATTTATCTTTTTACCTAGGCAGTTAATAATATTGCTCATCATATTTGGCTTCAAAAAAAGTTATATTTTGAGTGTCGCTAGCTCCCTATACCTTAAATTAGGAATTTCAGGAAGAATCCCCTTTTTCCATTCTTTTTTCATCATGGATTCAAGTAGTTTTGCGCTCAATATTGCTACTTCGGGATCGTTTATGTTGTGATCAACAATGATTAGGTCGACATTAGGTCTCGATAAATCTAGCTTTTCCAAAAGACCTTCAAGTAAACGTTTGTCACTCTCTGGATCATACCAAGGCTTACTAGTTTTTTCAAAAGTTACTTCGTTTTCATGGAAATTCATTTTTTGGCAATATGCCCCTGGTGGAAAATTCTTTGGAGAAGCACTTGGGTCATTGTCTATTATACTAAAACCTTTTAAAGGAAATATGATGGCTGTGGGTCCTCTACTAGAATTCAGCCTTTCTCCCATGAGAATTCCCACCTTGTATAATTCCTCACCTGTTGCTCTAATGAGAGTGACTAACCCTTTGCTGTGCTCGTAAGCGCATCGTTCTCTGAATTTTTCAGGAACCGTTTCTGGAGACCAAAAATTAATCATATCTACTGCTCCAGGAAGAACGACTTGGGGAATCCCTTTAGAGCCTGCTTCGGTTAACCTAAATTTTCCTTCGTAACTGGCACTCAGCACACCTCCGGCAACCTCATCGACTAGTTCATGTGTAGTCACATCCAAAACGCCTTCTGCCATTCCTAGCTCAATCAACCTTTCCATCACATACCCGCCAGTTCTACCTAATGTATGAAAAGCTACAACATCATAACCTGCTTTCGAAAGGTAGTCCTTAGCAACAATTATATGGGGTGTTGTGTTTCCAAATTGAGTTGCGAAGACGGTAGGAAGATGTTTGAAGGAGTGAGGAACAGGAGAAGAGGCGCTGACTGCTGCGGCAGCGACTCTATTCAGAACTTCTGCTTCAATAGCATTAACTCTTTCTCCTCCACCGAGGTCGGAAATAGACCAAACAGGAATGATGTCTGAAGCAGCAATTAAAGATCCTGCCTCAGTAATCACTGTGGTTACTGCAAATTTTGGAAAGAACATTGGGAGTTCTCTTATCACTGAAACAACAAGAGAAAGACCGGTTGAACCTCCAATTCCAACAACTCCATCAATTTTGCCTTGGGAGAACAAATTTTTGAGAATTTTGTATTGGATAGTTCTCATCTGTGAAATGAAATCGATTTCTAACACAGTTTGATGATGCTCTTCACATATTAATTGGATTAGATAGAAAAAGAGTACTCAAGTGAAAGATGCGAGGAAATATGTTTATGCGGCGGCCGGGATTTGAACCCGGGATCACCGGCTTGTCCAGGCTAGACGACCGCCGCTCTTCTATAGTTAAATTTTAAACTCCTTTATAATCTTTCTCGATGATTAACCTTCCCTTTGTCCTTTATTGAGTGAAGCTGAAGGTATCGATTGAGAAAAACTTAAATATAATTCATATTCATCGAGAAAAGAAAATTAAAGTGTAAAATAATGGCCGATATAGCAATTTTATTTAAAATCGACGAAAAAGCACAAAGGTTTTTAGAAGAAAGTCAAATCTCCTTTTCAGTTTTTCAGGGTGACTCTTCTCTCGAAGAATGGATGGTTGAACAGTTGAAAGAAGCAAAAGTGGCAATATTGTTTCCTGGTCAAAAATTCGGGGAGAGAGATTTTAAAAATGCCCCTAAGTTGAAACTTCTTATTGTACATGGATCGGGTTTGGACGCTGTCGATATGGGAGCAGCTTCAAAATATAGGGTCTGTGTTGCAAATGCACCTGATGCGATAGCAGAAGCAGTTGCCGAGCATGCATTAGCCTTAGTTATGTCCTCACTCAGAAACATAGTTCATGGAGATAGCTTAATTAGAAACGGAAAATGGGTTAGAGGGATACAAAGATCTTTAGTTGGCAGGAGCTTAAAGACTTTGAGCATAGGCGTGGTAGGGTTAGGTCGAATAGGAAGCGAAGTCGCAAGAATATTTTCTGCTCTTGGTAACTCTGTCTCATACTGGGATAGAAGAAGAAAGCCAGAAATTGAACATGCATTAAAAGTGGAGTATAAGGATTTGAAAGATTTGCTTGCAACTTCAGATATAATCGTTGTTTCTATAGCTTTAGCTGAAAATACTAGAAAGCTTCTCGGTCCAGCAGAAATTTCTATGATTAAAAAGGGAGCTCTATTGGTAAACATCTCAAGAGGGGCAATTGTAGATGAGAAATCTTTAATCGAAAGATTGAAAACTGGAGAAATAAGCGCAGCCCTAGACGTCTTCGAAGAAGAACCGATTAGTATTGACAACCCACTCATACAATTTAAGAATGTCGTTATGACCCCACATATAGCTGGTTTTACAGAAGAAGCGCTAAGAGAGACTAGCATTTTCGTTGTTAAAAGTGCAATAGAATTTATAAAGAAAGGGAAGTTGCCATATACGACAGTTAATACGAATGCTTGTCTTTAGTATAGAAAACCTTGTAAGACTTCTTTTAAACCTAGAGTTGCTTTATTCTTTAACAGGGACCAAAAAATGTCTGCAATTGATAAATTCGGTAAGAAGTGGAGTCCTCAGGAATCCGAGAGCATATTCAGTAAGGTGAGAGATAGGATTGCTCCACCTCCACCAGTAAGATATAGAATCACGATGGCCCTCTTCAAAATAAAAATACAGAAGAACAGACTCGAATACACATTGAATAAGCTACAAGAAAGAGCGAACTCTCTATTTGAGAAGGTAGTAGATGCCCAAGTAAAGAAAGACATGGATAGAGCTGCTATGTATGCTTCAGAGGTAGCGGAAGTAAGAAAGGTCGCAAAGACGATATTGAGCTCGATATTTGCGCTAGAAAGGATTGGGCTTAGGCTCGAGACAGTGAGAGATGTTGGAGATCTCGTAACAGCCATGGGGCCTGTGGTTGGAGTTGTTAAAGAAGTTAAGCAGAACTTAATGGGAATTATGCCAGAAGTGGCCTTTGAACTTGGCGAAGTTGATGAGATACTTCAGTCAACTGTGACTGAACTTGGAGAGTTCACTGGAATTCAGATGAGCAACATATACGTATCAGACGAAGCCAAGAAAGTGATGGAGGAAGCATCTGCTATAGCCGAACAGAGGATGAAGGAACAGTTCCCAGAGCTACCAAGCGGAAACTCTCTGAACCTGCCTGCCCCTCCTTCAGCAAATACCAATAAGTGACCAATTTTAGGTCATTACACAATTTTTACGTTTTTTAAACAAAATTTATATATTTTTGTTTGCTTATAAGTCTTGGTAATTTATGATGATTACTACAGCCCAAATGGAAGTTCCAGTGAAACACAATTCAGAAACTAAAGAAGCTCTGATTTTAGGACATTGTATTTTGAATATGAATACTCGGGCACCTGGAATTGCTGCATGGCAAGGATCCATACTCCCAATAATGAGAGCATTGCAAAAGTATCATGGAGAGATACATCAATATCCCTGTCTTGAAGCAGCCGTTGTTGGTATGCGTAGATGGTGGCATGTTAAGGAACAATATGATACCTTCACTTTCAGATCAGTGGCGAGGATGCTATCTAAAATCTATTCCAATTATTTTAGAAGAAGTGGGATAAACAAAGTAAAGCTACTGGGGCTTGGACTTAGCCCTACTTGTGGATATAGATATACACAGAGCGACCCCAGCTGGGGAGGTAGACCAAAGGAGATTAATCCGATAGAACTCATCAAAAAAGGCTCTGGTGTTCTGATAGAAGAAATGATGAATGAGTTTAGTGGATCTGGCATAGAACTTGAGGTTATGGATGTTTCTCTATCTTTAATTTATCCAGACTATGAGAGCAGAGCTCCTGCTACAAAGGAATATCCGAGTACTCCTTCTGAAGCATTAGAAGAGATTGAGGCTTTTCTCCAAACTGAAATTTCTTTCGAGCCGAAAGAAATTTCACATATCTCCGGTCTAAAAGAAGATCTCCGTTCGAAAAAGACTTTAGTTATACCGAGAAAACTGTTCGAGATAGAGTTTGAAAAGGTCTTAAGAAATGCAGAAAGGGGAATTGGCATTTCTCTTATTGAAGATATACATAGTGATGAAGAAGAGTTGAAATTTATGTCATCTATATATGCTTCGATGATAGGAAATCTGATTGTAGCTGGACATGAAGTAAGGTTTGTGATTGGAGGTTTTCCTTTAAACGATTTAATTCAAAATATATTGGAGAAGCTGGAAGAGTTCTTTCCGAGAGGGAGTTTTTCAATAAAGAAGCAAATATGAGTTTTAAAATCAGTTAGGCTCTCATATCATCGCCTAACGGCTCATCGCTTTTAACCTTCATCATTTTTGACGACTTAATTTGTTTTACTTATTCTGTGTGCTAAGGAGTCGAGCTTCCACTTCTAAATAGATCTCTACCAGCATAGGTTGCTTCAATGCCAAGTTCTGATTCTATTTCCAAGAGCCTATTGTATTTGCTCGTCCTTTCGCTTCTTGCTGGAGCTCCTGTTTTTATACCTTCTGAGCCGAGAGCTACAGCCAAATCTGCTATGAATGTATCTTCAGTCTCTCCGCTTCTGTGACTAACAATCCTCTTCAGACCGTTATAAATGGCAAGCGATGAAAAATCGACTGTCTCGCTAACTGTACCTATCTGATTCAGTTTAATTAGTACAGCCGAAACACTCCTTTCTTCTATAGCTTTCTTCAATCTGTTTATATTTGTTGTGAGGAGGTCGTCTCCCACTATTATTGCTCCAAGCTTTTTAGCCTCTTGAGTTATCAACGCAAAACTCCCAAAATCCTCCTCATAGAATGGATCCTCAATCACTCTTACTGAGCTAGATTCTATGAATGTATGATATAGTTCGAAAAGTTCATCGATTGAAAGCTCCTTATTGTTTACAATATATTTACCTTTTTTTTCGTTGTAGAAGTTAGATGATGCTGCATCAATACCAAAGGAAAAGTCATCCTCTACTCTGTATCCCGAAGACGTTACGGCATCATGCAGAAGTTTCAATGCTTCGTTCGGATCAGTAACCGGGGGAGCAAAGCCACCTTCATCCCCTACGGAAGTGAATATGGCTCCGTATTTTTGCTTTATAATATCCTTCAGAGTGTAATAGACTTCAACAGATGCCCAAATCGCTTCAGAAAATTTTGAAAATCCATGCGGGATTAGTAGAAATTCTTGAAAGCTCATGGAGTTTCCCGCATGTTTCCCTCCATTTATCACGTTGAGGAGGGGAGTTGGAAGTCTCCTCCTCATTATTCCACCTAGAGCTGCATAGAGAGGAATTCCATATAGCTCAGATAATAATCTAGCAACCGCCATGCTTACACCTAATATGGCATTAGCTCCAAGCTTAGATTTGTTAGGTGTTCCGTCAATAGATTTGAGCGTTTCATCAATCCTTCTCAGATTAGTAATTTCTTCTCCAACAAGCGCTTGTGTTATAATTTCATTGATGTTTTCTACAGCCTTTTTAACTCCCCTTCCTCTTAACCTCTTTTCCCCGTCTCTGAGCTCAAAAGCTTCATGTTTTCCAGTGCTGGCTCCTGAGGGGACAGAAGAGCAAGCAATTCTGTCGCAAGCTTTTATGCAAACCCGCAGTGTTGGATTCCCTCTCGAGTCGAGTATTTCTAAAGCTTTTATTTCTTCAATTGAACACAGTGGCATTCATGCTCACCTCCTATAGACCTCTATTTCCTTTTAATTGTTAGGGGAATATATTTTAGTCAGCTACCGCTATACTTTTCTCTATATTTTGAAGATTTCTATCCTTTAAGTATCGATATCAACTCAACTTTTTTCTGAAAATTTTAGATTTCGTCTTAGCTTAAACAAAAAACTTTTACTGGATACATTTTTCAATCTAACAAAGTGAATGATTTTATATTTTATTTAATAATAATTCAGTTGTTGTCTTTCCTTTTTAGTTAACTACAGACCTTCATGTATAGGGTCTTTGAAGGTTGAAGCTAAAATTGCTCCAGATGTGGGACCATCAATACCCTCGAAAAGAGCATTTCCATAAGACAATACTCTCAGATGGAAGGGCCTTCTTCAGCTCCAAGGCTCTTCGAAGAGCTTATGAAGAGCTGGGAATATACTTTGACAGGAGAAGAGACTAATGAGGGCTTCAATGAACATGAGAGGAGCCCTGGCTGGCGAATCCTCAGAGTTATGTGTATATATCGAAGAATGCATGGCTCAGAACCCATTTTCTAGCTAAAATATAATAAATAACAT
>POCB01000203.1 GCA_002899805.1 Fervidicoccus sp. | reverse complement strand
CCAGCCCCTTAGTCCGCTCGGGCACCCCGGCTCCCGTGGTTACTAACTGATACTCTCAATATAGGAATAAAAATTTATTCTGTCGAAACAGAAACAGGAAGGGGTTGATTACTATGAAGGAATTCAGAGCAGAAGAATACCTTTCCTTTTTGAAAAAATACTCTGATGCCAATGGACCGAGTGGTTTCGAAGATGAGGTAAGAAGCCTAGTTATCGAAGACCTCAGAGAAGCCTCGGATAAGCTATGGATAGACTCTATGGGAAATGTGATAGCACTGAAGAGGGGTGCTACAGACAGAAAACTCATGGTCGCTGCGCATATGGATGAAATAGGATTAATAGTAAAACATATCGATGAAAAAGGCTTCATCAGATTCTCTCCTATAGGTGGATGGAACGAGAGGATCCTACCAGGTTCAAGGGTGAGGATAAGAGCTTCTGGTGGGAAGTGGGTCAGAGGGGTGATCGGTGTGAAGCCTCCGCATTTGATGACACCAGAAGAAGAAAAGAAAGTAATCGAGATGAATAAGCTCTTCATAGATGTCGGCGCTTCCAGTAAAGATGAAGTAACTTCGATGGGCATAGAGAAGGGGTCTCCCATAGTCTTCGATCAAGAGTTCGTGTCGCTGACCGGTTTCAGGGCGACCGGCAAAGCTCTAGACAACAGGGTCGGTTTGGTTGTTTCGCTCAAAGCATTCATCGAAGCTGAACCCAGGGATGCTTCATTCTACTTCGTGGCGACGGTTCAGGAAGAGGTGGGTTTGAAAGGAGCTAGAACAAGCGCTTTTCAGATATCTCCTCACGTTGCACTAGCTCTGGATACTACTACGGCAAATGATGTCGCGGATGTCGAGGAGCATGAAGCAGTTGCCAAGCTCGGTATGGGACCGGCTATAAAAATAGTCGATGGAAGGAGTGGAACAGGTCTGCTCACTCATCCCAATGTCTTTGAGAAGTTGCTTTCTGTTGCCAAGGAAAGAGGGATCCCTTACCAGGCAGAAGTCCTAACAGGAGGTACAACTGATTCCTCAGCAATACAGTTGACAAAAGAGGGAGTTCCAGCTGGAACAATAAGCATACCAACGCGCTACATACATAGCCAGGTAGAGCTTCTCGATCTGAGGGATGTTCACGGCGCTGTTGAATTACTAAAAGGATTTTATGAAAGCCTTTCCGTGGAATGGATCGATAGCATAAGAGAGAAGGTCATCAAATAACGTACTCCTTTTTTCCGATGACTGGTTTCCACCAATTTCCTTTCAGCAGCCAGAGGACTGCCACGGTTCCTGAGATCAAATTGCTAAGGGACATTCCCATCCAAATCCCCTTTATCCCGAGGCCTACAGGACCCGGTCCCAAAACATATGACAAGAGATTTCTTATTAACCAAATCCTTATCAAGCTAATTACCATCATGAACCTCGTATGTCCGCTTCCTTGGGCGACACCTCCCATGAGCTGAATTAGCTCGAAGAAAACAATAGTCAAACCCATATACAGGAAAAATTGTGAAGCCGCTAATACAACATCTTGATCATCTATAAAGAATGATGCTATATGTGTTCCTAGAAAAGCGAAAGTGAGACCACCGGTCGTGCCTATCATTGCTATCAATATCATCGTCTTCTTAACGACTTCTCTCGCCCTCTCTTCGAGCCCAGCTCCGAGACTCTGTCCAACCATTATGCTTGTCGCTCCAATGAATCCTATAACAGCGAAATGGAGCAAATTCATAGGCCTATCTCCAACTCCCCAGGCTGCCAATGCTATGCTTCCCTGTGTGCTTATTATAGCGGTAAGCACAGTGAAGCCTAGTCCATCCATGAGCCAGGAAACGGAAAGCGGACCTCCTATTTTCAACATCAGCTTAATAATTTTCATATCTGGTCGCATGTACTTGCGCTCAAGTTTAACGCCTATACTGCCATCGGTTATGAGCTTGAGGGAAATCAAGGAAACCGTAAATCTAGAAAACAGCGTTGACAAAGCGGCGCCGGAAACTTCCAACCTTGGGAAAGGTCCTATGCCCAAAATAAGAAACGGATCCAAAAGAGCATTCATCATTATACCTGCTATATTCAACTTCATAGGCAATATGGTATTTCCTGCAGCAGAAACAACAGCTCTGAAGCTTTCCCAAAGGGATATGAATAAAATGCTAATGAAAAATATCCTAGAGTAAGAAACAGCATAAGGTAACACATCCGAAGGTATACCGATTGTTCTCAATATGAATTCTATAGTTAGAAATCCAAAAATTCCTATGATGATGCTGGTGAAAATGCCCAGAAAGTAGACTTGCCCCACACTCTTCTTCACACCCTCCTCATTACTTGCCCCCCTGTATTGCGAAACTAGCGCAGTTCCCGATGCTAAAAACCCACTCATTGCGGCAATAAAGACTGAGATGAGAGGCCAGGAAGATGAAGGAGCAGCAACGGCATCCTTTCCAATTCTGCCAAGCCAGAATACGTTCGCCAAATCATACAGAACTTGTGCCATTTCTGAAATAGCTAGTGGCATCCCTAGCTTCACAAGAGTTCTGTAAATGCTTCCTCTCAATATTTCATCTTTGCTAGCAGACAAATCTCTGTAACCTCATTTTATTTCAAAGAAAAACACACCTTTTTAAATGAAAGCTAAAAGATTAAATAAATTCTGGATCTAGGTTCAGAAATCAAGTATAAAAACCCTTTACTCCATATAACTTATGCGCATGCTTTAAGCTGTTGGTCGCGAAGTCTATTCGCGGGAGTGAAGAAGTAATATGTCGCAAACCGAGGGAGGATTCCGTTATATAGTAAGAGTAGCAGGAACTGACCTAGATGGGAGGAAAAAGCTAGCATATGGACTTGCCGGAATAAAGGGGATAGGTTACACTACTGCGTACACACTTTTGAAAAGTCTAGGAATCGATCCTGAGAAGAGGACAGGTTTTCTTACCGAGGAGGAGGTGGAGAAGATAGAAAGAGCAATATCTCAGCTATCCAGCGAGAAGATACTACCTGATTGGATGCTGAATAGAAGAAAGGACATAGAAACGGGAGAAAATATGCACTTGATAGGATCAGATCTAATCTTCAAGGTAAAACAAGATATTGAGAGGGAAAAGAAGATAAAGAGCTGGAGAGGAATAAGGCACTCCCTCGGCCTCAAAGTCAGAGGTCAGAGAACACACACGACAGGAAGACTTGGAGTCACAGTTGGTGTATCTAAGAAGAAGAAGCAGACACAAGCCAGTCAGGGGTGATTTGAATGGGCGATCCCAGAAAGCTGAGGAGGAAGTGGTCAGGACCTGGGCATCCTTGGGATAAAGTGAGGCTTGAAGAAGAAATCAGGATAATGGGAAAGTATGGATTGAGGAATAAAAGGGAGATATGGGTCGCACAAACTATGGCGAGAAAGATAAGGCATAGAGCCAGGCAGCTACAGGCTCTTCCCGAAGCTCTCAGGAAGGCCGAGGAAGAATCCCTCCTTCGAAGATTGGTCTCTCTCGGTATTGTCGGAGAGAAATCAACCCTGGACGATCTCTTATCAATATCGGCTGAACAAATACTTAACAGAAGGTTGCAAACCATTGTATACCAGAAGGGTCTAGCAAAGACCCCGTACCAAGCTAGACAACTCATCGTTCACGGGCACATAGGTATAGCTGGCAGGAGGGTCACGAGTCCAGGGTATCTTGTCAGCAGAGAAGAAGAGGATTTGATAGATCTCCTACCAAACAGCCCTTTCAAGAAGATCTTGGAGGAGGCAAGGTGATTTGAATGGCATTATCTTCTAGAGAGCTGAAGTGGGGAATAGCTCACATTTATTCTAGCTTGAACAATACTATTGTTCACATCACAGACCTTTCGGGAGCTGAAACAGCTTCTAGAGTTTCGGGAGGAATGGTAGTGAAGGCTGATAGAGAGAAGCCATCTCCGTATGCTGCGATGATAAGCGCATCAAGAGCTGCTCAAGTTGCTATGGACAGAGGTATTACGGCGATACATATAAAGGTAAGAGCACCGGGAGGACATGGATTGAAAACCCCTGGACCTGGAGCACAGGCAGCAATTAGGGCACTAGCTAGGTCAGGCTTCATAATAGGAAGGATAGAGGACGTTACCCCAATTCCCCACGATTCAACCAGAAGACCAGGAGGAAGAAGAGGAAGAAGAGTCTAAAAAGTACGAAGGTCATGGGCATGGTCGTGAGCAACATTTCGATAAATGGGAGTACGGCTGAGATATATTTCATTGACATCCCAACAGAAATACTATCAGCGCTACGGAGAATAATAATAGAAGAAGTACCGACGATGGCAGTAGACAATGTACTCGTTCTAGAGAACAATTCGATTTTGCACGATGAAGTTCTAGCTCACAGAATAGCTATGATCCCATTCAATAGCGAAAAGGCGATTGAAAAATACAATTCACCTGAAAAGTGTGTGGAATGCCTCCAATGCGAGGGCTGTTATAGTAGAGCATATTTGGAAGTTTCCAACGAAGATAGTGAAAGAAAGGTAGTCTATGCTCGAGAAATCAGAACTGAGGATCCCGAAATAGCTCCTGCTATCCCAGATATTCCAATAATAGTTTTAGGAAAGGGACAAAAGATATCTATGGAATTGGAGCTGAGACTTGGAAGGGGAAAGGAACACATAAAATGGAGTCCAGTATCGATTTCGGTCCTTCTTTCAGTTCCTTCAATAGAGTATGATCTAACCAGTTGTTCAAATCTGTCAGAATGTTTGAAATGCATATCCAGCTACAACGAGAAATTAGCGAATCAAATATCTGAAGAGAAGAAGGGATCTATGAAACTCGAGAAATTTCAAAATACGAGCCTTCTCAGATTCTGCGAAGAGAAGACTTGCTCTGGATGCATTAAGGTTAATTATCTTGATAATGAAAGAATCTTGAGGTTTGAATCTTCGGGTTCACTTTCACCACAGACAATTTTGAAAATCTCCCTTGAGATATTAAGGGAGAAGCTCGAAAATCTCGAGAAAATGATAAGCGAGATAGAAGGTGAAGCATGATGAATAGGTCGGGAACGACTAACATACATAGGAGAAAAGCGATAAGATATTTCAGAGTAGTTTCTTCAAAGACAGGTCAGTCTCTATGGGAAAGGGTAGCCGAGATTCTCAACTCACCTAGAAGGAAGAAAGTAGAAGTGAACCTATCTAAAATAAATCGCTTTGCAGATGAAGGAGAAGTTGTGATAATCCCTGGAAAAGTGCTTGGTGGTGGAAAGATAGAAAAAAAGATCACTGTTCTCGCGGACAACGTCTCATCAAAGGCATATGAAAAGCTGAGGAGCGCTGGATGTACTCTAATCTTTCTCAACGATTTGGTGGGAAATAGAGAATTACTAGAGAAATTGAAGGGTTCTAAAGTCAAGATAATCAAATGAGGTGATCAGTGTGGAATCACAGGAAAGCGAGGTTCTAATAGATGCAACAGGGCTCATATTGGGTAGAATGGCTTCGGTTATAGCTAAAATGCTTCTCCAAGGTAAAAAGGTAATAGTGGTAAATGCTGAAAAGGCTGTCATAAGCGGTGAGAAGAGGAGGATTGAGGAAGGATATAGGAACCTTTGGAAGGTAAGAACATTCAGAAATCCAGATAAACAGGGTATGAGGAGGCCGAAAAATCCGGCAGGCATAGTTAAAAGAACTATCAAAGGGATGTTGCCAGAAAAGCCAAAAGGTAGAGAGGCATTGAAGAACTTAAAAGTATATGTAGGGCTTCCCAAGGAGCTCGAAGGTAAAACCTTAATTAAAATAGAGAGCGCCGATGCTTCTAAGTTAAACACAAAATACATAACTGTTGGTGAATTAGCTAAACTACTGGGATGGGGTGAAAAAGCTTGAAGTTTGTCCTTTCTGCAGCGAAGAGAAAAACAGCGGTCGCAAGAGTCATGATTAAGGAAGGAAAAGGCAGAGTATACGTCAATGATGTTCCACTTGAACTTCATCAGATAGAACTATTCAGGAACAAGATTATGGAACCCCTGCTTCTTTTAGGTACAGAGTATAGGGGGAAGGTCGATATTATCGTCAGAGTTAGTGGAGGAGGGGTAATGTCCCAAGCTGATGCGGCTAGAACAGCTATATCCAGAGGATTAGTCAAGTATTTCGAGAGTGAACAGCTTAAGAAGATATTCTTGGAGTATGACAGGGTTATGCTAGCTGGAGATCCAAGGCAGACTGAACCAGAGAAATACATGCGATACAGTGCTAGGAGAAGGTGGCAGAAGTCTTACAGGTGATTCGATTTGATTATTCCTGTCAGATGTTATACCTGCGGTAGACCTATCGGACATCTTTGGGAGCCCTTTAAGGAAAGAGTGGAGAAGGGAGAGGATCCCGAGAAAGTACTCGATGAGCTTGGAGTGACGAGGTACTGCTGCAGGAGGACTTTAATTTCACACATAGATCTCATCGACCAAGTTATTAAGTTCAAACCGATGAGGTGAACTTCATGTCCAACGAAGAAAGTAAGATGAAGAGTGAGATAGAGTCCCATGCATTGGAGTTGCTTGTTCCTATAGACCAGTACCTGGCTGCTGGAGTCCATATAGGAACTTATGTCTGCAATAAGGCAATGAGGGAGTTCGTCTATAGGATAAGACCAGATGGTCTCTACGTCCTCGATGTCAGAAAAATAGATGAGAGGCTCAGGATTGCATCAAAAATGATAGCTAGATACGAACCTGAAAAGGTTTTGGTAGTGAGTGTAAGGCAGTATGGTCACCAGTCAGTGAAGAAATTTTCACAATATACGAGAGCAAAGAGCATAACAGGAAGAGTCATCCCAGGAGTGCTCACAAATCCACGGCTTGAATACTATATGGAACCCGAACTTGTTCTTGTCACTGACCCAAGGGCAGATCAGCAGATAATCACGGAGGCTTTCAGGATAGGAGTGCCTGTTGTATCATTCAGCGATACAGACAATAGAATTGATGGGATAGACCTCATAATCCCAGCAAACAACAAGGGCAGAAGAAGTTTGGCGCTATTGTATTGGATACTTACTAGGCAGGTTCTCAGAGAAAGAGGAGAGCTAGCTCAAAATGCCGATCTTCCTGAATCCCCCGATGCTTTTGAGACTAAAATCGGTGGGAAAACTTGAGCTTGGAGCTTGAAAGGGAGCCGGTTGCAGCTGGGACTTTTTATGAGTTCAGCAAGGGAGCTCTAGAAGAGCAGATAAAAAAGGCATTTCTTCACCCCATCGGTCCGGGAAAAATACCCGATAAGAGTGAAGGAAAAGAAAGGAAATCATTTGGATACATTTCACCTCACGCAGGTTACATGTATTCTGGTCCTGTAGCTGCCCACACCTATTATGCAATGAGCAAGGAAAAGAAACCGGAGACAATTATCATAATCGGTC
>POCB01000311.1 GCA_002899805.1 Fervidicoccus sp. | reverse complement strand
CCACAGTTCCATCCACAAGAGCGCTCAGGAATTCTGGGCTAGTCATCCCCTCACCGCCATTACACTAGTTCTTGAAAATGTTTATAGATCCACTATTTCGGCGACCGACTGGCGACGATCGATTGAGTCATATAGCTCTCGGTCGGTAGCCGCATCAACCTAATCTTAACTCCATTGATCGCTGATGAATTTTCCCGAGAACACCCGAATGGGTGAGTGGAAAGAATGGAGAGAAAGAGATCGAATGAAAGGAAGAAAAGGGGGATCGTTGGCATAGAAGCAGCGATAGTGCTGATAGCATTCGTGATCGTAGCAGCAGCGCTGGCATTCGTTGCGCTGAACATGGGACTATTCACGACGCAGAAGAGCAAGGAAGTAATAGGAAAGGGACTAGGTGAAGCGAGCACCGCCCTCGAGGTTGACGGATCTGTTCTAGGAATAAGCAACTCAACTCATATAGTTGAAGTTTCGGTGCCCATAAAGACTTCTGCTGGAGTCTCCGCAGTGGACCTGGCGCCATCCAGAGTAACTATAGGAGTGATTGTCGGAGGAACCTCCTTTGAGAATATATACAAAGGAATATTGTATTACAATTCCACTGACGGCTACCTCTATAACGCTACGGACGGGACTACATTCTCAGCAACTAACCTCAGCGATCTATCAACGAACAGTATAGCGAACACCATTTGGACTACATCTCCGACCTCGCCTGAGGCCTACGTCGTCATCCTGAAGAACGTCAACTACGATAGCGTGCTCGAGTTCAGCGAGAAGGCAATTGTCCTCATCAACATGGGAACTGCCAACTCTCTGCCACCATATGGAAAACTCAGCGTGGAGATAAGGCCACCAGAAGGAGCACCGTTGACTGTAGAGAGGACTATGCCCCCCAACCTGCCATCTGGAGCAGTGTCCCTCGGATAAGAAAAATCTACATATTATTTTTTTAAAAGGTGAGCGTCCATGCCTCCCGAGCTTGGAGCTAGAGGGCTAGCGCTGTTGATGATAATCTCAACATGCGGAGTCGCTGTGAGCGTATGGCTCATAATAGCCTCAAGCTATGCCGAAGGGCTCCTCAAGGTAGCTGAGGCCTTAGCTGGAATGCTTGGGGGGATAATCTCGATGCATGTGCTCGTCGCTGCGATCTTCACAGCCTTCAATGAGAGAGGATGAGCGGTGAGGGGGCATGGACCTAGGAAATTCAAATGGGTTTGCGATTGCCCCATCTGTCGGGGAATAGTTTATCCTGTATTGAGAAAGTTCGGGGTGAAATCTGAAATGAGTGAAGGAAGAGAACAGGAGCTGAAGGAGATATTAGAAGCGCTCAAAGATACCCTTGCTGAGCTCAAAACAACACTGGGAGACATATCAGGACCTTTCTCTTCTATCAAGAGAGAGATTCCTGTTGAGAAAAAAGAGTCTGGAGAAGGTAAGAGCGAAGGGAGCTCTGTGAGTGTTGCGATGGAGAAGGGAAAAGCCGAGGAAATAATAGATCTGGAGAAGCAGAGGAAAGAGAGGAGCAGCTCTGAGGAGAACCTCGGAAAGATCGTCAGGGCGCTCAAAATATTCTACAACCTCAGGGAGCAGATACCGGGAGAAATAATAGATGATGAGCTAGCTATAATAAAGATGCTCGGAGTGAGCGAGGAGAAATATCTCGAAGTATTGAAGCAGCTGAATGTTCTTGTGGACAAGAGCGTTAAGAGCGGTATAGGTCTTCAGGATCAACTCATCTCCCTCTACATAATTTCAAAACTGCTTGGTATTTCAGATGAGGACCTAGAGCACGAGTTCCTGGAGTCAGTATTGGAGAGAATGAGGAAGAAAGATGGAAAGACTCAATAGGGGAGACATAGTTGGGAGAGTCGACTACGATAACTCACGCTATACTGACTATCGCTGCTGTGACCATTGCATCTATTTTTGCATTCGTTATGCTAACGAAGATATCCGCTCTCAACAGTAGTGTCTCCCAGATGATTTATTCAAATGTCAACAGCATGGAAAGCTCCGTTACAATCATAGATTTTTACTATAGCTCCCAGAATCAATCTTTTATCGTTTTTGTGAAGAATACGGGCTCAATGGATATATCACCGAGCTTTTCCTCTATGACCGATGTCTACTTAGGCACATACGGTCAGGGCTCAGTCCTCTACACATATGCTTCTTCCCCATCGCTAGGTCATTGGAGTTATACCAAGACTCAGCCAGACCCGTCATGGAAAGCGGGAGAGACGATCATAATCTATATCTATAACACTACAACAGTGCTTCCCCCATATCAGGTTAAGGTGGTAATGCCAAACGGTGTCGGTGCTGAAATGGTGAGGGGAGGTTGATGGTCATTGGGATTCAGCGTCACCATGACTGGGATCATCGTTCTCGCCGTTCTATTTGTGGCAGTAGCTGCCTCCCTCACACTTGTAATGAAAGCATACACATCCGCCATTCGTTCTATAGATGAAGTCCTCGGTAGAGCAGTTAACACAGAGAGGGGAGTGATTATGATAAAGAATGCTTACTTGAACGCGACAGATGGTCTCCTCTACGTTGAGCTTAACAACTCAGGTTCATTGGACCTTTGGAACTTCAATGCTACCGACTTCATCCTAATATATTGGGATAATGCAACAGGATTCCAAAGCAGCAGAATTCTCATCTACGGTTCAGATTGGAAAATTGCTGGGATCTTCTCTTCAAATGGGACACTGCTATCTTTCCAAGGTCATATACCTCCTGGGCAGACCGCCCTCATAGAAGCTGTACCTCCCCAAGGCATCGATTTTTCGAAGAGCGTAAGAATCGATATCACAAACCAGTACGGTTTCATCGCTTCATATGAGATTCCTGGAGGTGGATAGATTGCCCAAATTGATATCCACAGGCAATGAGGAACTGGACGTTAAGCTTCAAGGAGGATTGCCTTTTCCTAACCTAATCCTTATCGAAGGACCCCATGGTAGCTCCAAGAGCGTTTTCCTGCAACAGCTCTTATTTGGAGCTCTGAAATCGGGCCTGAGGGCAGTCGTAATAACCACAGAGACAACCTCTACCGACTACTTGAGAAAGATGAAGAACATAAGCCTAGATGTTAGAGATTTCATCATAAAGGCGAAGCTTAGGATTTATTCTCTCCAGATAGCTGAGAGAGGATGGGGAGGAGAGCTCGAAAGAGTTGTTCTCAGAAAAATGCTCGAGTTAATGAAGAAAGGAAGCCTCGCGTTCGACTTCCTCCTTGTAGATTCTCTAACACACATACTCTCCCCCCTTACAGAAAAGGAGACTTTGACTCTCTTCTCTGAAGCGAGAAGGCTCAGCTCAGAGGAATGCATGCTCGCTTTCTCTCTACACCCTAACACTCTGGATGAGAGGGTAATGACTAAGCTCAGGGCCCTCTCGGATAGTTACATAAAGTTGAGCATTGCCACGCTGGGGGGAAGGACGGTCAAGGTTATGGAAATAGTGAAGCTGAGGGGTGCTCCGACCACATTTGAATCTACCATAACTTTCGATGTCGATCCAGCATTTGGAATGAAATTGGTTCCAATCGCTCTGGCCAGGTCATGAAAAATGTCCTTCCTGAGACTAAGGCGGAAAAGTAAAAGCCTCGAGGAAATAGCTGCCGAGATCTCTCAGAAGGCAGAAGCTGAGCTTTCGTTTGGAGAAAGGCCATCTTACCTCACAGACTATATTAACAGAGTAGAGAAGGAACATGGAGTGAGACCGGAGCTAGTCGAGAAGCTCAGTTCAGAGCTGAGGAAAGCAAAGAAGTTCAGCGTAATATATCCCCTTGGAAATGGGATCTTTATTCATGTCCATAATATTTCAACGAAGAGTGGCTATAGCAGGTATGAAGTTATAGAGCCTCCATATCCCAATCCGAAGATATTGAGGCTCATAGACGAGCTTCTTGCCTCGAAGATTTCTGGAGATCTCTCTCCCCGTTCGAGTGAGGAAAAGAAAGCGATACTTCTCTATCTCCTTGACCAGATATTGGAAATCAGAGATGGAGAGATCTCAGAGGCTTCCATCAGAAGGAGCCTGAACAGGGGAAAGCTCCCAGTCAAGAGAGAAGAAGCTACCATAATCAAATACTACGTTGTGAGGGATAAAGTAGGAATAGGTATCTTGGAGCCATTCCTGAGGGACCCCTATCTCGAAGATATTTCATGCAGTGGAGTAGGTAACATCTACGTAGTCCACAAAATCTTTGGTTCAATGGAATCTAATCTGGGATTCTCCAGCGACTATGAACTAGACAACTATGTTATAAAACTCGGTGAAAAAATTGGGAAGCCCATAAGCTCTGCGAGACCGGTAGTTGATGCCACTCTTCCAGATGGAAGCAGAATAAACATAGTTTTTGGAACCGAGGTCAGCTTGAGAGGTAGCAACTTCACAATCAGAAGGGTTGCCAAATATCCAATCAGTGTGACTCAGCTCATCGACTGGGGGACAATAGATTCCAGGATAGCGGCATATATATGGATGATGCTTAGAGAAGGGATGAGCGCCTTCATATGTGGAGAAACTGCCAGCGGGAAGACGACAACCCTCAACGCAATTTCGACTTTCATAAGACCCAATGCGAAAATTGTTTCCATAGAGGATACATCCGAGGTTCTCTTTCCGCATCCTAACTGGACCAGGGAGCTGACGAGGGATACAGGCAGGCCAGAGAGCAGTGTCACAATGTTCGATCTCCTCAGGGCAGCACTCAGACAGAGGCCCAATTACATAATAGTTGGGGAGATAAGAGGTGCTGAAGGAAACATAGCATTTCAAGCTATGCAGAGCGTCACCGGAGACACCCCGATCCTAGTTAAGATGGGCGACAAGAACCCAGTTCTCATGCCCATCGGGTTGCTCATCGATAGCTTCTTCGAAGATGAAAAAGGGGAGGGAAGGAGGAGGGCGTATGAGCTGAAGACCCTCACTCTCTCGAGAAGGGGAAGGAGCATGTTCTCTCCCGTAAGCTATGTTCTTCGCCACAGGGCTGAAGAGATTTACGAGATAGAGATCGAAGGAGGAGATGTTGTGAAGGCAACAGGTTCCCACAGCATATTCGTTCTAGATCCTGAAGAGCTCGTCATAAGACCTAAGTTCGTCTCGAACCTCTCTCCTGGAGATTTCGTAGTTAGGCTCAGGGTTGGGAGCTCTGACCACTTGCTAAGAAAGACTGGAGGGCAATTCGAAGGTAAATCTCTCCAGTTCGATGTCCACGATGCAATAACTGAGGAAGTAGCGGAAAAGTGGAGGAGAAGTACGAGTATGCACAGTGAGAGAAAAATTGACTTGAAAATTCTAATAGATGCTCTTGAAAGAGCGGGGATATCATCGGTCGAGCTTTTCAGAATGGTAGGCTATGAGTTCGATAATGAAGCACTCATCTCCGAGAAAGATGTGAAAATATTGTTGAAGCAGGTGAAAAACCTGAGGGAAGAAGTTAGAGGAGAGGCTCATTTCATTCTAACGAGGATTCTAGATCTTCTCTACTCGGATATTGAGATAGTTGAAATAAAGAAGATAGAGAAGATCCCTTACAACGGCTTCGTCTACGATCTATCTGTCCCGTTGATGGAGCTATTCATAGGCGGCTCTTCCCCTATTGCTCTTCACAACACGGGTCACCCTGTAATGTCGACGTTCCATGCAGCGGATATAACTAAGCTGATACAGAGGCTCACAAACCCACCGATCTCCATTCCAAAGACAAACATGGATTCTCTGAACATAGCATGGTTCCAAAGTGCAGTATATGTGAAGGGATTTCCCGCTAGAAGAGTGACATCTGTCTATGAAATCATGGGATACGACCCTGCGAGCGATGCTGTTGCCGCGATGCCTGTCTTCACTTGGGATCCAGTCACAGACAGGTTCATATTCAGTGGAAGAGGGGCAAGCTACCTCCTCGAGGAGAAGATAGCGAGGGCGAGGGCTCTACCGAAGGGAAGGATAAAGGAAATTTACGATGAGTTAGAGCTGAGGAGCAGATTCATTGATGCTTTGGTCAAAAAGAAGGTTTTCGAATATGACAGGGTCTACAAGGCGGTTGTCATGGCAGATAACATCGGTATTGAAAATGCTTTGAAGATGCTGGAGGAGAACAGGCTTGACATATGAGAAAAATAATAGCAGGAAATTCACTTTTTCGGAAAAGCTTTACCTATTAGCTGCTTCCATAGGCATTGCCGTTAGCATATTCATATACTACCGATTCACCTCCGGTATAGCTCTGGCGATTTCAGGTATCCTGATATCTCTTTCAGTCATATTGGGAGTTATCTATCCATTCTGGTTGCACAGGAAGCCAAGTACGAGCGTCGATATGGACCTCACGTTCCTACTTCAGCACATGTATAGCATTTCGACTGGGAGCCCTCCGAGGGAAGCCATCTTCGATTGTGTGGGAAGAGAAAACATATATCCTAAGTACTCGCCTATCTTCCTCAAGATATTCAAACTAGGGAAAGAATGGGGATATAGCTTTCCTCAAGCATGTGCATTGGTTGCCAACGAAGTCAAGAGCAAGGTTCTCAAGGAGATACTTTCGAGGCTCAGCACGGTGCTCGCTATAGGAGAGAATGTTGAGCTCTTCCTGAAAACTGAGCTCAGCACTATAATCAGCGAATTTGAGACCCAGTACATGAGGACTGTGGAGGCAGCGAGAGTTTTCCTGGGAATATATACGAGCCTATTGGCATCGAGCGTCTTCATGTTGGCGAATTTCCTTCTACTTGCCTTCTTCTTCGGTGGAGATGTGAAGATGGTCGTAACTAGCTACTTTTTCGTTCTTGCTACGGTCGTCTCAGTGGCAGTCCTCCTATATCTGACTATGCCATCTGAAGTATATGAGACCAAGGTGAAGCCTAGACCCAAGACCTATAGAATGATCGATCTCTCTTCTGCCGTAATTTCCACAGCGGCTATTGCTTCCTCGGTTTATCTCGCTCTTATTGGCAGGATGTCCTTCAACGTTCTCGGAGCTCTATCTATCATCTATGGAGCCGCCTTCCTCGTCCCAGGCTGGATGGCGAAGGGAATAGAGGGGCTAATTAGGGAGATAGATGACTTCTTTCCCGTCTTCATAAGAAGCTATGCTCTGAACTATGAGACAATTCCGAATATGGCGAAGGCCTTGAAGCCAATGCTTATTGTAGAGCTCGGAAAGCTCACCAGGATATTGGAGAATCTATATGCTCGGCTGCTAAATAGCATCGATCCAACTATAGCCTGGGGAATGGTAGCAAGCGAAAGTCGCAGTGAACTTGTAAGGAGGTTCCTGAGAATCTTCATAGATACTATTGAGAGAGGAGGAAGGGTTTCGGAAGTTGGAGCATCTCTGAGCGACCATCACAACCTAATAGTTAGGCTGAGGAGAAATAGGCTCCAGATAGCCAAGACG
>POCB01000078.1 GCA_002899805.1 Fervidicoccus sp. | reverse complement strand
CCCGGACCACCAGCTTAGGAGGCTGGCGCCCTATCCTGGCTAGGCTACGGGCCCTGAATTTTGTTTTTTGTAAAATGTCCTTTATAAAAAAATTGCTTTATGATATGCTGCAATGAAACCGTTTTAGGCTTTCAGGGTAGCTCATAATAATTGATGTTATTCTCCTGTGATTTACCTATCACACTCAGAATGAGAGTTTCTCCCTGAAGGGTAGCTTGCTGATGTCTTGGTCGAATTCCTTAAAATATCCCGTGGTCCAACCCAACTCTTATTAAACAAGCTGTGGAGATAAAATAGATTGTATTAAACTCAGATGATTTCGATGGTGGTTTCATGGGGAGTTAGCTTCGTTGCTAGTTTCGAAAAGAAGCTATAAGCGTTTTCAGTATCTTCACAAACAATTTTCATGTAAAAACCATTACTCCACTCTCTGGACGAAATAGCTGGTTTCAATGTTGGCTGTGAAACAATAAAACATCCTTCATCACTCATTCCAATCTGTGTTCCACCTATACTGACTTTTTTTATAAGCAAATCACCTATGATTCCAGAAATCTTGACCATTTTTTGGGTCTCATATACTTTTATCACAAAATTTAATTCAAACAATTTTTATGTTCCCCAGAACTATTTTCAATGTGATAGTAATTAATGTTATTGGCTAAAATCTCATCTTCAATTAAAGCGATAGTAAAAGAACAACAGAAATTAGGTGCAATCTAACATGAAAAAGGAGAGAGTTGAAATATTGAAAACTTTGTTGTTATTGATCCCGGCAGGAAAAGTTACAACGTATGGTTCTCTTGCAAAAGTTATGAAAACATCTCCCAGGGCTATTGGTTCTATACTTTCTAAGAACAAAGATCTCGTTATCGTTCCATGTCATCGAGTAGTTATGAGCGACAGAAGCTTAGGAGGCTATTCTTTAGGAAGGGATTTCAAGAGAAAATTACTTCTATTGGAGGGGGTCGAATTCGATAGTGATAAAGTAAGTAAACGAAGTTTAATAATGTTAGACGAAATAATTGAAACAGTTTAGGTTTATATTTTAGGTAGATTGACTCTCGATGCTATTTTTTCTGCTAGCCCTCTCAATTCTCTATCGATATTGGTTCCTCTCGCTATATCATATATAGGTATTCCTTCATCGTGAGCCCTTCTAATACTCTCATCTAAGGGTATTCGTGCCAATACTTCTATTTCAAAATCTTTAGCCATGGAATCAGCAATGCTTTCACCTAAGATTGAGAGTTTTGTTCCATCGGGGCAAACATAATAACTCATATTCTCTACTAAACCAATTATTGGTACTTCAAGTCTTTTCGAGAAATTGATTGCCTTTCTTACGATACCATTTGCGAGCTTCCCAGGAGAAGCGACTATTAGAGAAAATCTCAATGGTGGAACATATTGGGCGATGGTTATCGTTTCATCTCCAGTTCCTGGAGGAAGGTCTATAATCATTATATGAGGGTCATCCCATTTAGTCATTGCCAGTGTCTGAAGAATGAACTTTGTCCTCAAAGATCCCTGCCAGATTAAAGGAGTTGATTTGTCTGTCAGCAGAGGCTCTATACTCATCACCTGTATGCCATCATCTGTGAGTAGAGGGATGAGTTCACCGGTTTCCTCATCCATAAAAATTTCTCCTTTCCTTTCGCCCATGAAAAAGGGGACAGAGGCGCCAGTTTCGTCAGCGTCATAAAGAGCAACTCTATATCCCATTTTCCTCAGATATTGAGCGAGGGAAACAGAAATGAAGGTCTTTCCGACTCCTCCCTTACCGCTCATAACCATCAGCTTAGCAGGGATAGAAGAGAGCCTCTCTTTGGCTCTCTCTATGTACTCATCAACTTCATTTTTACTTGTTGCTCCTTCAGTTTTGCTCGATGGAGATCCCCTTAGCCTGAGATCCTTTTTGGATTGTGACATAAAATCTATACACCTCTTTATGCTATATATACGTTGAATACCTCTATGTTCGAGAATAATATTTTTAGCCCTATTAAGATGCGAGGCTATCTAGAATGGATGAGTTGGAACCTAATAAGGCCAATAAAGATGATGAATGTTCATCTTTCAATAGATCCTCCTTTCTCATTATAGGAGACATAGGAATCATCAACATCGGAAATGATGAAGAATTAGCAAAAGCAAGAGAATTCGCTGAATGCTTCTCGAAAAAGAACCCAAATCTAAAAGGATTTTTTGCAAAGTTATCGACAGAGGGAGAGTTCAGAGTAGCAAGGCTAGTTCATCTGCTCGGTGAGAACAGAACAAACACAATTACCAAAGAATACGGGCTTTTCTTTTACGTAGATATAGCTAAGGCATATTATAATCCCCGACTTTCAGAAGAACATAGAAAAATTGCTTTGAGTGTAGAAGATGGAGAGAAAGTCCTTGATTTATTCTCTGGAATCGGAGGATTTTCTATTCACATAGCCCATTTGCACAGGAGTTTGGTTTTTTCGAATGATTGGAATAGAGAAGCCATTTTTCTCTTGTTAAAATCTGTATTTCTCAATAGGAAAAGACTCAAAGGTAGTATATATGCAACATCAGTTGAATCGGGTTTGCTAATAGATAGATTGAAAGGAAAAATGTTCTTTGATAGAGTCATAATGAATAGCCCAACAAACTCTTTTAATTATTTAGGAAAAGCTATTGAAATATTAAAAACTGGAGGTTTTGTTCATCTGTACATCCTCTTGCCTAAAGGTATAGAGGAGATTACCCATATTCTACCATCAACTTTTTTAAGATTGGCTAAAATCGTGAATATTGAAGAAGTATTGGAATATTCTCCTTCAAAAAGCATTTATAGAATTGACATTATCAAGCTTAGCGATCAATGAACCCTATTATTAGAACCAGAAGTTCGTTTCCTGTCGACAAACTTTTTATTAAATTTCTATTTATATCAGCTGCTGATTTGTCTGCTTTTATGCAGAGAGTTGCGCCATCTATATAACTGCTTTTTCTCACAATAATTTTCCTTGGGTTATTGAGATCAAGTTTCTCATCTCCTTGACAGTGGATAATTTCGATATCGAACCCAGAAATCAGAAGGATAACCAACCTTTTCCCTGATTTAATATATTCTTTAGCCTCTTTGCTAAGATCTCCTACAGCGGCTGAAGAAGAAATTCCAATTATGCAGTCGCCTTTTTCTGTAAGATAATCGTCTTTCGTTATTTCAAAAGTTGTTCTGTGTTTAGCTTTTATATTAGTGTGTCCCTTCGCTCTAATGATTCCAAGCGGTACAAGGTCCATAAATATCACCAAATTCTTTATCCATTGGGAAGACAACTACATAATGGTAACGAAGTTGCTACCGTTTGAAAGAAAGAAAAGAATCCTCATAGAAAATTTGAAAAAAGAGGGCATTCTCAAATCGAAAAAGGTGGAAGAGGCCATTATGCGTGTTCCTCGAGAATTATTCGTTCCAGAGGAGTATATAGAGTATGCATATTTCGATGAGCCACTTCCAATAGGATTTGGCCAAACAATTAGTGCCCCGCATATGGTTGTAATCATGACAGAAGAGCTCGACCCCGAGATAGGCTGGAAAGTTTTGGAAGTAGGAACAGGAAGCGGCTATCAAGCATCCGTGATCGCTGAAATTGTTGCCCCAAAGGAACTTCCACCGGAAAAATGGGGACATGTTTATACAATAGAGAGGATCGAAGCTTTAGCAAAAAGAGCTAAAATTAATCTAGAAAGAGCAGGATACGCTGATAGGGTTACTGTTATAGTTGGTGATGGGTCTCTCGGGTATCCAGAAGCCTCCCCTTATGATGGAATAATAGTTACAGCAGGAGCTCCAAAAATACCTGATCCGCTCATAAATCAACTAAAAATTGGAGGAAGGATTGTTATACCTATAGGAGATAGATATTTCCAGAGGCTTTATGTAGTAGAAAAGACTGAAACTGGATTGAAAATCAATATTAAAACTCCTTGTGTCTTTGTCCCACTCGTTGGTAAAGAGGGGTTCGAGGGGGAAGAGAGATGAGAAATCTCACTTGAACCAAGCATCCAGTCCCTTTTGTTTAGTTTTCCCACTTTTTGATGCTTTTGAGAGTCTCTCTAGTGCAGAACTTACCCTATCTTCACTGAAGTCGTGCTCTTCGATCAAGATTTTCTTGATTTCTTCTTCAAACGGTTGCTTCCATTCAAGCTGGTAGTTATCCGTTACCTCCGGATTCAGGAAATATTCATATATTTTTTTATAATCCACGCCCTCTGTAGGTGGGAGACTGTTGAGAGCCTCTTCGGCAGTTGCATAGCTTTTGACTATTTTTAGAGCGGTTTTGTGCCCTATTCCCTTTATTCCATCTGGATTGTAATCAGTCCCAAGCATGATGCCTATAACGATCAGTTTTTTCCGATCTATACCTAGTTCTTTATATAGAATTGATGCTTCAATGACTTCGGGCTTTATCTCAATATAAACATCTTTTCTCGGAAGCTTCCTTTTCCCCGTAATTCCTAAGTTTCTAACGAGTCTGGGGGAACCAAATAATATGCTATCGTAGTCTTGACTTCCGGCACCCCAAGCATCGCCTTTACTAGCCATGTACGCTGCTTGAGCTTCTCCTTCAGCGGGAGCTTCGACAATTGGAATTCCCATCGCCTTTAAGAGTTTCTTCCCGTCTTCTACCATATCATCTGTGAGCCTTGTAGCCATCTGTGCGTATACCTTAGCTTCTTCTATTTTTTCTAGTTTCAATGCTTCTCTGTACTTTTCTTCAGCTTCCTCTTTTCTTTTCTTCCTGTTAAGCAATTCTCTCTCTTTCAGACTAGGTGGCTTCCCGTCGAAGACATAAACCGGCCTTATACCAGCTTCCATTAAATTTATCGTCCTGTAGAATAGGCCACTCAAATGACTAGTTATTCTTCCTCTGCTGTCCATAAGAGGAGTTCCATCGGGTTGTCTAATAGCAGCTAGAAACTGGTAGAGCATATTATAAGCATCTATGGCTATTACTCTATCTCTGAGCTCAGTTAGCTCGAACTCCCTTATGGCATTACCGGGAATAAGCTCTCTCAGCTCTATTCCCAATTCTGATCAGCTCTTTCTTTGATCAGTTCTATTAAAAGCTGATCTTCCTTTATTGAAGATACCTTCACAAGTCCATTTAGTTCGAGTTTCATCAGAGTTTTTAGAAAATCAGAGTAGCTGAGATCAGTCGCACTGCTTACTGCTTCATATAGCTCTTTATCCATCATTGAACCTCCCTTGATTAAAAGGATCCTGTAAACCAATTCTTGAGCAGGCATATTCCTCCAAGTTGTACGGATAGCTAGTCACCTCTCTTCATTATGTATATGGTGTCGTCTCTATTAGTCTCCTTCTTAAGCTCTGACGAGACCGCTCGAACCATTTGATATAGAATTCTACCATTTGTTTGTTTATTGATGGTTTGACAATTTGTAGCGCGTCTTCAAAATGTCTCATCATTATTTCCCTTGCGTTTATGTCCTCTCTCAGGGCCCTGAGTCCAGCTTCTCTGACTAGAGCTTCTATATCAGCTCCTGTATAGCCCTCGGTAATTTCTGCCAATTTATAAAGATCTACATCTTTTGCTAAAGGCATATTCTTCGTATGTATGCGGAAAATCTCTACTCTTTCCTCCTTTGTGGGAGGTGGGATATATATCAATTTTTCAAGTCTACCGGGTCTGATCAATGCTGGATCTACTATGTCTGGTCTATTAGTTGCTGCTATCACTATAACATTGTCTAAACTCTCAATCCCATCTATTTCTGTGAGTAGTTGGCTCACAACTCTCTCTGTCACATATGTGTCAGAAGAAACTCCTCTTACCGGTGTCAACGCATCTATTTCATCGAAGAACACAATGACGGGGGAGTACTGTCTAGCTCTTCTGAATATCTCTCTTATAGCCTTCTCGCTCTCTCCAACCCACTTGCTGAGTATTTCGGGTCCTCTCACAGCAATGAAGTTCGCTTCGCTCTCCGTAGCTGCTGCCTTAGCGAGCATGGTCTTGCCAGTACCGGGAGGGCCGAATAATAGGATCCCTTTTGGAGGTCTAACTCCCATCTTTTCATAGATATCTGGATACTTGAGAGGCCATTCTACTGCTTCTTTCAGCTGTTGCTTAGCTTCATCTAATCCACCTATATCGCTCCACTTCACATTGGGTACTTCGACGTAAACTTCTCTAATTAATGAGGGATTGACGTCTTTCATTGCATTCATGAAATCGTTCCATGTAACTTTAAGCTCTTTCAGAACTTCAGGCTTAATCGGTTTGTCGACCTCAATTTTCTTTTCTTCGATGAATCTCCTTATGGCATTCATAGCGGCCTCTTTAACTAGAGCTGCTATATCTGCTCCTGTGAATCCGTGTGTCATAGAGGCTATTTTATCCAAATCCACATCTTCAGCTAAAGGCACATTCCTTGTATGAACCATTAATATTTCCTTTCTCGCTTTGACATCGGGAGGACCTATTTCTATTTCTCTGTCGAATCTTCCTGGTCTCCTCAATGCAGGATCGACGGCGTTAGGTCTGTTCGTTGCTCCTATAACTACAACTCTTCCTCTTTCTTTCAGTCCATCCATGAGCGTCAATAACTGTGCTACTACTCTCCTTTCCACTTCCCCAGTAACTTCTTCTCTCTTCGGAGCAATACTGTCTATTTCATCTATAAATATTATAGATGGTGCGTTTTCTTGGGCTTGCTGGAATATTTCTCTTAATCTCTGTTCACTTTCTCCATAAAATTTACTCATAATTTCTGGTCCACTGATAGCTATGAAGTAGGCCCCAATTTCATTGGCTAGTGCCTTAGCGAGAAGAGTTTTACCTGTCCCGGGGGGACCGTAGAGCAATACTCCTTTTGGAGGCTCTATGCCTAGATGTTTGAATAGCTCTGGTTGTCTCATCGGTAACTCTACCATCTCTCTGAGCTTCCTTTTCGCTTCATCTAGATCACCTATGTCTTCCCATGTTACTCTGGGAACCTCGCCTACTTCCACAGGTCCCTTTTCAGGTTCTTCTTTAACTGTCAATATCGTAGATGGCGTTACGTAAACGTTTGCTGTGGGTTGAGTTGAAACTACTACCATGGTGATCTCTGGACCAAAGGGAGATAGCGGTATTTGGATGCTCTCTCCTCTTCTCAGAGGTTTCCCTTCTAGCTCCTCCTTAAGGAATGATGCTATGCTATCAACTATTTCCGGTGGTAACCTAACATTTTCCATTGGTGCGAGCGTTATCTTAGTGGCGGGAGAAGCTTCAGCTTTCCGCACAACTACAGATTCTCCTACGCTTACTCCTATAGCTTTCCTCATAACTCCGTCTATTCGGATCAAATCTTTATCTTCATCTTCTGGATATGCTGGCCAAACCTGTGCAAGAACGCTTCCTTTTCTTCCTTCAATTTCAATGAAATCGCCAGTCTCGAGTCAGATCGGAAGAGCGTCGT
>POCB01000145.1 GCA_002899805.1 Fervidicoccus sp. | reverse complement strand
GTCAGGAAAATGTCCATTTCTTTCCCCAGCTTCACATGATCCCTTTTTTCCGCCTCCTCCCTTCTCTCATCGAATATTTTTTTGTCATGTTTAGTAGGAAAAGCAGCCACATGTATGCTGTTGAGAAGGAGGGAGTCCTCCCTTCCTTGCCAATGGGAGACGCTAAGGTTCGCTAACCGCATCTCTTCGATTTCCCCTAAGACTTCGGGATGTAGATCCGAATCGCAGATCGTCAAGATGCCTCCGATAGAGAGGAGCTTTGGTGATGACATAGTTTTAGAGAGAGAAGCAAGAAGATCCTCTCCTCTCTTCCTCAGCTCCTCTTCAGCATTGGCCTCAATGACTTCGATCCTCTCCTTTTTTGCTATTTCCTTTGCTATCGAAACAACCTTCTCCGCATCTTCCCTGCTGAAATCCTTATCTTCGAGGTAGAAGTCAACCCTGACTTCTCCATCCTTCAGACTGAAACCAGCTAGTTTAGCTGAAGAAAATAGTCTCTTTATCGCAACTTCTATCACATGAGCAACAGTATCTAGGAATATTTCACTTCCTTTTTTTGTAAAAAAGTAGAGGATTTCTGCCTTTTCCCATTCTCCGCTTATCCTTGCTGGAATTCTCACCACTTTCCTTTTCTTCTCGCCCGTTATCACCAGCAAAAATACCGAAGATCCTAGGTTATTGTCGAGTTTGAGATCTACTTTAAAGCCTGGGGATACTTCCTTTGTTTCTGAACCATCAACAAGGGAAACCAAAACGGATCCCCTGCTACTCTTCCTCCTCTTCGGGTTCTGCGCTAAGCTTTGTTCTAGCCATCTCATCTATCTTATCGAGATCTGTCTCCTCCTGATATCCTTTTTTCATCAAATCACTGATCTTTTTGGCTGCTTCATCTATCTTCTTCTTCTCTACCCATATTATTATGCCCTCGCTGTCCTCAAAGAAAACGGCGAATTTCTTTCTCCTGTCGTCAGCAACTACATGAAGACATGGTGGATATTCACATTCTTCCTCCATAGCCATTCACCTTCTGGATAATCAATTTAAGCTAATTAATCAAAGAAATCTTCGTAATATATACTTGACTATTCCTCATTTTTCAGTAGAGGGAAAAAGATTGAAGGCAAAAATATTGATAACTCTCAACAAGAGGTTTCCAGAAAACATATATTCAGAGTTGAGATTGAGAAGATTCGTCTATATCAGAGAATACGGTTGGCTAATACCTACAGAGCGTATAGAGGAGTTTGAAAAGATAACCGGGAGTGCTATAGAGATAGATGAAGAAGATGCTAAAAAGCTCAAGATTTTATCCAGGGAGATTAAAGAGCCGGAAGTATTTGTGGAGGAAAAGGGTGAGAGCCCTGGAGAGATGAGCATAATCAGAGATGAGGCAGTATACAGAGTTACTCTTCCTAGTGGAATGACATACACTATACCTTCTTCGATTGTTAAAGCATATAGAGAGATGGTGGAGGAGCTGAGAATGAAGGGGATTTTCAAGATAAAGAAGAAAGAGCTGGTAGAAATGGTTCTAAGGAAAATAGGTTTTTCAAAGTTCTTCAGTAAGGATGGTTCCTATTTCTATTGGGAGACATTTTATGGAGATAGGGTGACTTACCATACTCACTATTATGTTCCGGCAAAAATCTTAGAAAGCATGGGTCTCATTATAGTAACAAAACAGGATGAAATTATAATAAGAAGAGATTCCCACTAGTTAATCCAGCCTTACTTCCACAAACAACTATAAATGAATCAGCCTATTACGAAGGTTTCTTCAAGCTTTTTCCCTTCTTTGAACCTATCTGGAGAATAAGGAACCATGAGGTTGCTCATTTTTCCCGTGAAGAGGTATTCGGCCATAACTTTTCCTGCGAAGGGACCCAACATAAATCCATGTCCACTGAATCCACCAAGTGCATATAGCCCTTCAGGCCAATCCTTCGATCTCCCCATTATATGTGACCTGTCGGGGGTCATCTCGTAGTAACCGCTCCAGGTCCTTATTATCCTCAACATCGATGCTCCCTTAAGAGCTTTGCTGAGCCTCTGTGCATAGGTCTTCAACCAAAGGAAAGAGTTTCCAAATTCCACTAAGCCCCTTGGTTCGTTTCCCAAAGTTGTGGAACCTATTATCTCTCCCTTCAATGTCTGAGAAAAATACAGGTGCAAGGATGAGTCAACAATGAATGGAGAGATCTCGAAGGAAAATGGCTCTGTTATTGCTATCTCTTTCCTTACGGGCTCAATTGGTATTCCAAGGCCAAGCGCTTCCGAAAAGGACTTCATCCAGGCGCCGTTAGCTATAACAACTCTTTCTGTGCTCACCTTCACTCCTCTGCTAATAGCCGACACAACTTTGTCATTTCTTATTTCAATTGTCTCTACAGGAGAGTATTCTGCGATCCTAACACCCAATTTTCTCGCTTTCTTCTCTAAGCCGAATATCACTGAGTCAGGATGAATCGATCCATTTTGTTTACCGAAGAATCCAGCTATTACCTCATCTCTCTTTCTCAAATATGGGTATTTTCTGTATAATTCCTCGGGAGGAATTTCCTCGAGAGGAACATTCCATTTTTTGAATAGAGAGTTTGCTGATTTGAGAGTATTATACGATGACTCATCCGAAGCTATCCAAAGATAGCCTGTCCTTGTGAATAGAGAGTTCATTCCAGTTAACTTGGTGAGGCTTTCAAGATATTCCGAGGCCTTTATCGCGAATTCCAAGTTCCTCTCATCACCGAAGTGTACTCTGAACCTTCCAGCATTCCTCAAAGAGGAGCCATAGCCCAAATATTTAGATTCAAACACGCAGATATCCTCTCCTCTCCCCTCCAAATTAGCGAGATTCATTGCCAACGAAAGCCCAACAACGCCTCCTCCCACTATCACAGTGGAGCACTCCATGTCTGGCACCTCAAGAGAGGAATCCGGTCTCGATTGGTTCAATTGGAACTCTCTGTCTGAAGCTTCCCAAACTTCCGAGGGGGATTCCTCTCAAAAATGACAGCAAGAGGGCAACCGAAAATCTGCAAATCCTCCCCTGGCAGCTTCCTGTCCCCAGTGCTGTAAACCTCTTTATTCTCTCTATATCCTTGTATCCCATATCATAGGCTCTGAGAACATCTTCTAGTGTTACATCTTGACATGGACAAACGAATTTCCAACCACCATAACTTCTGGTTAGTAAAAAGTCTGGTGCCTCTCTTATCTCAGTCACATCCAACGGCTCTAGCTTCTTCGATGATTGAATTTCATGTATCTTCTTTTCTTCGGACGCGGAGAGCTCTTCTTTCACGAGAAGTTTAGAAAACAGATCGACCTCTTCAAGCAACTTGTCCTCTGGTGTGCCTGAAGCACTTCCCAGAAGATAAACTCCCTCTGTTCCCTCAATCTTTCCCATATTAGTTGAAACTGTGATGGCACCAAGACGTTGCGAGTACTTCAACTCTCCCCCAAACTGTAGGGCTGGTTCTATCTCAGGAACTGCCTTTATGGCTGAAACGAGCAAATCGACCTCTATGATCTCTTTCTGGGGGTGAAGAATTTTGATTTTTTCTAGCCTCTGGTATCCAACTGCTTCAAGCTCTTCAACGGGAATTGCTCCCAATTCTCTCGACAGCTCGTTGTTTTTGAAGGCACCAGTGACCAAGATGTTTACCTCTTTCTTTCTCGAGAGTTCTTCAGCTTCCTTGAGACCTCTGTTCTCGTTAACTATCACAGCAACTCTCTTTACTCTTTCGAGAGCTGAGTAATTGTTTATTAATTGAATGGCAAGCTGAGCGCTGACGATTCCTGGAATATCGTTATTTTCGAAAACTGGAAAAGCGTCCCTCAACCCTGTGAAGAACACGATTTTATGTATATTGAGCCTATATATCCTTCTCTTCTCCCTGTTGATGGCATAGACTCCATCTTCGAATGTGCCCAAATAGCTTGCGTTTATCACTTCAATTTCGCTATTGACCTTCTCTCCTGCCTCTTTCTCCAACATATCAACAGGTTTTTGGGGAAGAAATAGAACTCTCGCTTGAGATCGTTCTTCAATATTATTTGCGAACCTGACAGCAGCCCCCTCTCCCGCCACTATCAGAAATTCACCATCAACGTGTTTTTCTTCATTTTCTCCTCCAATTTCTCGAGATGGGAGTTCCGGATTTCCGCTCATAGAAGCAATGCTTTTCCACGTTACCCCCCAAAGGGTTTTAATGATAAAACTATGATAAAAACCAGCTTTCCCCAACTCTTTTCTTACAGAACTCACGAGTCTGTTACTATATTTCGGTGAAATTTCATCTATTTTATGTGGGAAGTAAAGATAGGATGTCGATGTATTTTGGGCTCTAATCCATGGGCACCAATGTTCCAAGTAAAAGGGGGCCCTCGGTCTCTTGAACTTCGGACTGGATGAAGTGGGAGAGATATTCTCTCTAAAAAAATCAGCGAGAGGAGAGAAGCTCAAAGTTATCCCTCAAGTTCCGCTGTTAAAATACTCAAGGATTGAATCTGCTACATATTCTAGATCATTCTTCGTGAGCAAAGGATGAACTGGTATGCTCAATACCTCCTTTGATATTTGCTTGGAAATTGGGTTGATGTTCTCCGGATAGCCGAGCGCTCTGTAGACTGGGTGGTCGTGTATTGGGTATGGGTAATGTATAGCTGTGCCCACTCCCTTCTTGGCCAAATGTTCCATTAGTTTGTCCCTATCCTCGGCAGGTACCCTTATAACGAATTGATGGTATACATGCTTGTAGCCAGGTAGCTCTTTTGGCAATATTATTTCTTTGATTGCTGACAGCTTTTCCATATAGAACCTTGCGTTATTTCTCCTGACTTCATTCCATTTGTCCAATTTCCTCAGTTGAACCCTTCCTATCGCCGCCTGCATTTCGGTCATAAAAAGATTGCTTCCAATCATGTCACTTAGATACCTCTTCGTTTCCCCATGTTTCCTGAGCTTTACCAGTAGCTCATGGATGCTCTCAATGCTCGTGGTAACCATTCCACCTTCACCTGTCATCATATTCTTCGTAGCATAGAAGCTGAAGGCTGAAGCATGACCAATTGAGCCTACCTTGACCCCTTCTATCTCTGCTCCGTGCGCTTGGGCTGAGTCTTCGAGAATTAAGAGCCTATTATCTTCAGCTATTTCACCGATTGCTTTCATGTCTGCGGGATGACCGAAGAGGTGTACCGGAATGATCGCTCTCGTCCTTCCATTTATCAGCTCATTTACAGATTCAGGATCGATGCAATAAGTCTTTTCGTCTATGTCAGCGAAGACAGGTCTAGCTCCTACGTTTATCACGGCGCTTGCAGTCGCAATGAATGTGAAGTCAGGAACAATGACTTCGTCACCGCTCCTTACACCAAGCGCCTTGAGAGAGACCTCAAGGGCTATCGTACCGTTCATAACACTTACGGCATATTTTGAGCCTATGTAGGAAGCGAATTCTCTCTCAAAACTTTCGGTTTCTTTGCCTCGTGTGAGCATCCCAGATTTGAGCACATTTACAACCGCTTGAATTTCTTCTTCTCCAATGATTGGTTTAGAAATCGGAATTTTCATGCTCATTATAACCACCAATTGATAGTGTTGCTCGCTAAGCTATTCTTAAGGTATATCACATTGATTTCCTTAAGTTTAATAGCATATATTTACTTTTTTGTATGCTTAAAACAAAACAGTTCTATCAAGAAGCTTTCACTCTTGACTTTTTTTAATGATTTTATATTTGAAAGCAATGAAAACCGCTACCAACAGTCGTGAACTACTCTCCCTTATGAACAGGGCATCCTCACCTCGCGATGAGGATTTCCTGCTTCTTCCAGGAAACTCACTTTGCACAATCCATCTGCTCTCTCACAGAGGGGGAATCTCGCGCCTTAACCCCTGGTAGGTAAAAACATATGGACTTTAATAGAAACAAATCATAGTAAAACAAAAAAATTGTTCCAAATATAGGAGGATTTATGCCCAAAAGGAGCATGAAGGATTGGAGCAAGTTCATCTAAACATGGAAAGGGGTTTATGAACTCCAAAAGCTTCATTCGTCTATCTGAGAGTAAGCGACTCACAGCATGTTTAGTTCTTCAAATCAAAAAATAGTTTGGTAACTCAATCCAGTGGAGAGAGACCTGAGCTCATTATATTCCTCAGCTCTAAGTTAGTTCTTTTTGGCTTCATAAACCAGATGATTATCTCATCGTTTTCTCTTTCCATGTTCTTTATATTCAGCAAGATGCCCTGTTTCTGCATGTAACTTAAGAATTCGTCAATCACATTTTCTGAGTAGAATTTAAGTACGAATTCCTCAGCTATAGCCTCACCAATATTTACCTTTTTGACCGCGTTAAGTGGTTCAAGCAGAATAGCCTCTCCTAGCATCTTTATCCTTTCTTTCAACAGTTCTTCGTTTGGTTCTTCTTCGAAGCTCTTAAACACTTCTCTCAGTATCCTTGGAAACAGGTAGGTCCTTCCCTCATCGAACATGTATTTCATTCCTTCAGCTATATCGCCTATGTTTGTAATGGAAGTTGTGTATTTCAGTGGAGGTACTCTGTTATATGGATCTTTCAACACTATACCTTCTCTCTTTTCTGATTCCATGACTTTGACTATTTCCCATATCTTGTCAACATCGTTTTTGTTTACTTTTGCCAATTCCCTCACACATTCAAGATTATTGTCTTCGCAGAATTTCTTCTTCGAATCTATTGGAAGGTATGTCCCATCTTTCATGACATCTATTACATAAAAGCAGAAATCCTCACACTCTGGGTATCTATACCTCGTGTATGGATTTTCAAGTCCTACTGTCTCCCCGAAAACAACATATCCTTCTAGATCTTCTATCCCTTTGCTTCTGAAGATTCTCTCTATTCTATGAGTGGTATATGGGCATATATAACCTCCTCTCGTCAGAGCTAGCAATTTCCCTGCATAACTGACAACCCTCACATTGTATCCATTGAGCTTTTCCTCCACAATCACTTGATCTCTGAAATGTTGAGGAACAGCAACTCTCAGAACAAGTATCCTAGATATTTGGGGGTAACCGGGAACTACCTTGGGTTCGTAGTCATTGTGAAAAATTACGGCCGTTCCTTCAGGATAAGGTCCTATATCTCTTTTGAATATCAGATATTCGAATTCCCTGTAGGAGGTCTTCCTTAAGCTCTTTGATTTTAGTAGTCTTCTCGCTCTTATTTCAGTCATATTGAGAGCCTTAGCGAGTGTTTTATATGTAATCATTTTTTATCACTATCCGGTCAGTCAGGGGATTTTTCCTCATTACATTTTAAGCTCAGATTACCATCGTATCATCATTCCAGGGAGGCTTACTTATTCTGGCCTCTTCTCAAATCTGAAGGTATGGAACCCTTCTGAGGATTATAGACCCATCCCATCTATTCGGATTATCATATTTTATTTGAGGGGTAGTACTATTCAGGGTTCCTCCCTTCTCAATGATGACTTTTCTCCCGGATGTGGAGTGCGAACCCATTATCCACTTTCGAGAGCTACCATGAATAACATTTTTCTCATTGTTGATAAAAAATATGAGCCTTTCATTTATGGTTTTTTCATCTACCTCGAAATGCGAGACTTTCATTCGTAATCCCAATGAATGCAATAGCTTTGAATCGGTCTTTATTTTTCCAATCTTCAGGGAAGGCATTTTCACGATTCTCCGCCCGATTATCATGTTTCGAATAGGGAGGTACCCCCAGTTTTTTATCCATCTTTAGTTTGATAGTCTTTCTATCTAAATTTTTGCCCCTTTTCTAAATAGAATAGAATATGAATATAAAAAATGTTCTGGCCTCTTCTCAAATCTGAAGGTATGGAACCCTTCTGAGGATTATAGACCC